>CALBEE010000223.1 GCA_937927575.1 uncultured Saprospiraceae bacterium
CTTAGGATCTGTTTGAGCATTGATTGCTACTAGACCGAACACCATGAAAAGGGCAAATAGTACTGATTTCTTCATTTTAATATTTATTGTAATTATTTAATTTGCTTTTGATCTTCTAATATCCGCGATATTATCACCAGATTGTATATCAAAGATACATTTTTTATAACACCAATACTATTCCAAGATTCCATCAGCACCGTTAATATGTTGTTAATCTCAAATTTCTAACGATAATTGCTTGTCTATTAGCCTATCAATACCATAATCTGTCCTCAAATCTGAAGTTTAAACCTTGCTATTAATTCTGATCAATATTCCGTACCTTTGTGGGGCCTTAGCGTAGTAATGATCGAGCTTTTTCTTATTGTGTTATATACACTAATTCGGTGTTTGCTCGCATTCTGACGATAAGGCACAATCAAACCATCAAGAGAGATATATTTTATGGCTGACATCGGTACTATAGATCCTAATATTTTAAACAAGAATACAGATTTTGAGCAAAACATCATTCATGATCTGTGGATATCATTGGTTAGTAGAGAAGCTAGCTTATTAGGTCGTAAAGAAGTACTGACAGGTAAAGCCAAATTCGGAATATTAGGGGACGGTAAAGAGGTGCCACAGGTGGCTATGGCAAGAGTATTTCAGAAGGGAGACTGGCGATCAGGCTATTATAGAGATCAAACCTTTGCAATGGCTACTGAAATCTGTGGAGTAGAAGAGTATTTCGCACAATTATATGCCGATTCGGATAATGATTCACAATCCAAAGGGCGTCAAATGAATGCCCATTTCGCGACACCTAGTATAGATGACGCTGGTAATTGGCTGAATACTACCGAGACTTACAATTCTTCCTCCGATATTTCTTGTACCGCTGGCCAAATGTCAAGAGCCTTAGGTATTGCATTGGCCTCTAAGAAATTAAAGGAGCTCAAAGAGATGCAATCTGCACTCTCACATACTGGAACAGGAAACGAAATCAGCTGGTGTACCATAGGAGATGCAAGTACTAGTGAAGGTGTATTTTGGGAAACTATCAATGCGGCTGCGGTAATGAAAGTACCCTTGCTAACTGTAGTTTGGGATGATGGTTATGGTATTTCAGTTCCGACAGAATTGCAAACTACGAAAGGAAGTATATCAAAAGCCTTAGAAGGATTTTTAATCGATAAAGATGGGAATGGTATAAGAATGTATACCGTCAAAGGCTGGGATTATGCAGCATGTGTAGCCACGTTTGAAAAGGCCGCTGCGAAAATGAGAGAAGATCATGTACCTGCTTTGGTACATGTACAAGAGCTCACACAGCCACAAGGTCACTCTACTTCTGGCAGTCATGAAAGATATAAAAGTAAAGACCGTCTAGAATGGGAAAAAGCTCATGATTGTGTGCAGTTGATGGGCGAATGGATGATAGAAAACAATATCATTACATCTGATAAGTTGGATGAGATGAAGGCTGATGCAAAGAAATTTGCTCAAGAAGGCAAGAGAGCCGCATGGGATAAATTTATCAATCCCGTAAATGAGCAAAAAGCGAAACTTCTAGAAATCTATAGTGGATTAAGAGGCGCAAGCGAGGCAGTGGATGAAGTCATCAATAGTTTAGAATCTTATCTCGGCCCATTATTTCATAATCTGATGGATAGTGCTCGTCATATGCGTAGAGCGCTTATATTATCAGGCTTAGAAATTCCAGAATCCCTTATTGCTTATATTGATCAAGCCTATGATACCGCACATGATAGATACCATACTCATCTCTATAGTGAAAGCGATCATGCGGCATTGGAGGTACCCATCGTACATGCTGAATACTCTGATGATTCTAAAAAGATGAACGGATATGAAATCCTCAATACTTTTTTTGATAAGACGCTTGAACTAAGGCCTGAAGTAATTGCTTTCGGTGAAGATGTCGGTCAAATAGGTGATGTGAATCAAGGCTTTGCAGGATTACAAGAAAAGTATGGCGTAGAAAGGGTTTTTGATGCTGGTATCAGAGAATGGACGATTATGGGTCAAGCCATCGGTAGTGCTCAAAGAGGAATACGACCCATCGCTGAAATACAATACCTCGATTATTTGATTTATGGTCTCTCTCCTTTAATGGATGATCTCTGTACTTTAAGATATAGATCAGGAGGAATACAGAAAGCACCAGCTATAATAAGAACCAGAGGCCACAGATTGGAAGGAATATGGCATGCTGGCTCACCTCTAGGTTTGATGGTGAATGCCTTAAGAGGAATGTACGTTTGTGCACCACGTAACATGGTCCAAGCGGCAGGGATGTATAATACACTTTTACAATCTGATGATCCAGCCATAGTCATAGAATGCCTTAATGGGTATAGACTTAAAGAGACTCTTCCAGATAATCTATTAGAATTTACAGTACCCTTAGGAGTGCCAGAGATTATGAATCAAGGGAATGATGTCACTATAGTATCTTATGGATCTACTTTAAGAGAAGCTCAAAAAGCAGTGAAGATGCTTGAAGCCGCTGATATTGCGGCAGAGCTTATAGATGCACAGACGTTGTTACCTTTTGACTTAGAGGGGGTGATCGTTAATTCTTTACAGAAGACTAATAGAATCATTTTTGTGGATGAAGATATTCCTGGTGGAGCTACAGCGTACATGATGCAGCAAGTGCTGGAAGTACAAGGTGGATATCAATACTTAGATTCTAAACCAATAACATTATCGGCTAAAGAGCATCGTACTCCTTTTGGATCTGATGGAGATTATTTCACAAAGCCACATGCGATTGATGTATATGAGGCGGTCTATGAAATGATGAAAGAAGTTGAACCAAATTTGTATCTATAAGTACAATATCTTTGTAATCTTTTGCCTTTAAGGAAGGTGAAATGGCTATATCTACAACTAATCGTCTGGATATAGCTATTTTTTGTTGAGCATAAAGGACATTTTAAAGTCTAATAGCATCTTTAACAACAAATTACCATTTGCAATAATATATCATAGAAGTAAAATATTACATTTACCGACTTAAAGACCCGTATCTCTCCGCGTGAACGAAAAATTAGTCATAATCCCCACATATAATGAGATTGAGAATATCAATCTCATCATACCTGCTGTCTTAGAGTTAGAAGGTGATTTTCATGTGCTAATTGTCGATGATGGCAGTCCAGATGGTACGGCATCAGAAGTCAAAAAATGGCAAGCCAAACATCCTAATAAAATTCACTTACTTCAAAGAGAAGGTAAATTAGGATTAGGTACTGCATATATAGCAGGTTTCAAAATTGCACTTGAAAAAGGATATGATTATATATTCGAAATGGATGCTGACTTTTCTCATAACCCTAAAGATTTATCGAGATTATTTGAAGCTTGCCAAAGGGGAGCAGACCTTTCAATCGGTTCACGCTATGTAAAAGGAGGTGGACTTGAAAATTGGCCCTTGGATCGAAAGCTACTTTCATATGGAGCTTCTATCTACGTAAGGGCGATCACATGGATGATGATTAAAGACCCTACTGCTGGTTTTGTGTGCTATACTAATAAGGTATTGTCGACCATAAATTTGGATAAGATTCGATTTATAGGGTATGCCTTCCAAATTGAAATGAAGTACTCCGCTTGGAAAAATAAATTTAAACTCGTCGAGGTGCCTATTACCTTTAAGGATAGAGAGTTGGGTAATTCTAAAATGAACTCAAATATTGTATCTGAGGCGATGAAAGGGGTAATTAGTATGCGTTGGCTAGGAATGAAAGGTTATTACAAAGCCTGATTTCAGAGGATGATCAATAGCGATCTTTAAATTCTATTCTTTATTGATATCTGAGAATCAAAATTTTGAATGAAGGCTAGACCAATACATTTTCTAGTTTGGCGAGTAGATCTTTAGGCCGAAATGGTTTTGATAAAAAATCATCCATCCCAACCGCCTGTGATTTTAGAATGTCTTGCCCTAAGGCAGATGCGGTGAGAGCAATAATCTTGGTTTCTCTATTTAAGTTTTCGGTATTCTTAATAATCTTGGTTACTTCAAAACCATTGGTGTCGGGTAACTGAATATCCATAAGGATTACATCGTATTTTTCTTGATTGGCTTTTTCAATGGCTTCCGTACCATTCTCTGCTAAGTCTAAATCAATATTTAGTTTGTTAAGTAATCTGACTATAAATTTTTGGTTCATCAAATTGTCTTCGACCACTAATATTTTGATGTCATTAAATATATTCTTCGGTGCAAGAGTTATATCATTTTTCGGGTATTTGTTCGCAGTGTTTTCTGGCACTTCTATGGGTACTCTTACTTTGAATACAGTGCCTTCTCCTAAAATGCTTTCTACAGTGATCTCACCATCAAGTACTTCTACCAATTCTTTGGTTATGGCAAGACCCAATCCTGTACCTCGAGTATTGGTTAATTCTGGTGCATGAATTTGTTTGAATTTTTTAAATAGAAATTTTTGCTTTTCTGTTGCGATACCTACTCCAGTGTCAAATACTTCTAATTGCAAGGCATTTTTTTCTTTCCAGTGTATTTGTGACGCGCGAATGCCGATTTCTCCTGAATTGGTGAATTTTTCTGCATTACTCATCAAATTATTTAGGATTTGTAATAGGATCGTTTTGTCAGATATAATTCTTGAAGGAAAATTTTCCGTCTTAGTTACGCTTACTTTTAAACCTTTTTCTTTGACTCTGTATTCGTAAGACATTAAGATAGTGTCAAGTATAGCAGTAATATTTATATTGGATTTTACGATTTCTATGTTTCCAGATTGAATTTTTTGAATGTCTAATACATTGGAAATAAGTCCTAGGAGAAAGCTAGAAGAATGATCTAGAGTTTTTATATAATCTAGTTGTTCTTCATTTAGATTGGTTTCATATAATAAGCTCACCATACCAATGACAGCATTTAGAGGAGTCCGAATTTCATGACTCATATTAGCGAGAAAATTCTCTTCCGCTTTTTGAGCTTCGATGGCTCGATTTCTAGCTTTTATAAGTTGCGCTTCATATTTTTTACGAATACTGATGTCAGATTCTATCGCCATGTATCCGGTAATATTTCCTTCGTTATCCTTTAATGGGTTACATATGATTTGGATCCAATACGGAATACCAGCTTTATTATAATTTAGTATCTCTACATCAAAGCCTTTTTTAGATAAAAGACTTTCTCTCATTACTTTGACAGTATTAGGGTCTGTTAATTCACCTTGTAAAAATTCACCAGGTTTTTTACCTTTCACTTCTTCTAGAGTCCATCCAGATACTTTGGTGAATCCTTGGTTGATCCATTCTAATCTTCCGTTTACATCTGTAATGACTACACCATTTGTGCTTTGGCTGGCTACCAGCGATAATTTTTTAACTTCTACTTCTATTTTCTCTCTCTTACCTTTTTCTTCTAAATTGTGTAAGGTGTTTACTAAGAAATATAAAATGGGTTCGACCTCTTTAATCTGGATTTTTGTGAATGGAGTCTTTCTACGTAAGAATAAATGTTCTTCTTTCGAAATTCTGAAAAAGTAACATAACTGACCATCTAGATTAAATTCCGATTCTATCGGAGTATTTTTAAGTTTTTCAAAAAATACTGTGCTGGGAAATATTCCGGGAACTACAAATTGATTTTCTATTATGTAATCATCTTTGGTGCGGAATAGACCGCAAGTATTACATTCCAACCTTTTTAGTAGTAACGGTACACTCTTTTGTATTAGCGTATGGGTAGAGTGTTGACTACCTATAGATAGTGCCAGTTCTAAAAGCACATCACTTAATACTTTTAAGGTGGTATTATTCGAAAATTCCAACGACTGCAGTTTTATTATAGACATCTAAGTATTCGTCTCCATTATTAGCGATTTCTCCTAAGGTCAATGCGCCAAACGAATTAGACAAGGGATCAAGTTCTTTAAGTTCATTTTTAAAATCTTCTTCCATAAACAAACCTCGAGAGATACAATCTATTATAAAAGTGTTATCTGAGACTTTGCCCTTCTCCTCGGCTTGTAATCTTGCAGTGCGAGCGGCCTCTATTAATGTATTTATATTACCATAGAGCACTTGTACGTAAGAGCCCTCTTCGATGTCATCTAAGAGGAAGAGTCGTCCATTCTCTGTTTTAAAGGGGTCTCTAACCGTCATATTGTCGTTTAGTTTTTTAATGCCAATTGGATAAGATTTAACACAATTGTAAAAATCTTCGTAATCAAATTTTTCTTTTGAATGTTCTTCAACTATAGATGGGTAAACATCCATAACTGGTTTCCAATCGAGACTAATGATTTCATTATTAGATACTTCAGTTACTTTTAATGGTTGGCTAATAGGTGACCATCCGTGAGCTACTCCAATAGTAACTTTTTGAGGAATCGAGGCTACGAGTGCAGCTCCTTCCAAAATTCCTTCATTAGTTACGACACATGGAGTGGGTTCAAATTTTAAAGTACCGGCTCCTCCTCCAAGGTAGTTAGGGATTGAGCCATAGTAGTTGTACAGCGTATCGAATAATATGGTTTTATTTCTTATGAGTGCATCGATGAATACAAAGAATGTACAATTCTCTTCAAAATGATCTTTAAGCCCTTCTGTTACTTTTGGTAATATATTACGCTCATCAAATTCATCAATAACAATATAGGACATGGGATAAGGTAGGCCTAGTAGTATAGCACTGTCGTTTGATCTTTGTCCATCTATAATTACCTCAGGGAAAACTCCCCCAATTACCGTTGTACTAAGTGATTTCAGTTGGTAAGACAATGCATCAGTGTCAAATGGAAAATTCTCTCCTATATATAAGATAACAGACTTTACTTCTTCTTGGACGACCATTTGGTCGAGAGCAGATTGAAGAGAGTTTGTATCTGAAGTTTTTACGATTTGCTTAATCATGTAATTATGTTGTATGTACTAGATGCAGATTCAATACAGTATTTATTTCTAAACATATTAATATATGAATAGATCTTTTCGAATAGCGAAAGAAATACTCTACCTCGTCTATTGACTATTTACATAGCCTTTGAAATCACTTAAAAGTAAACCTTCTTAAGTATATATGTAAATATATTCCTGTTCAATTATTGTCACTTCTATTGAATTACTTGAAGTGGTGAATAGGGTGTATGATTAGATTTCTTTAATGTATGAATTAGAGATTAGTATTGAGTTTTTATTCGTCTAGTTTAGTACTGTATTCATTAAGTGCCGTCTTAATGGAACAGATAGATTGTGATCTAAAGAGGTAATTAGCTTATTTAATAAGTATTATTGGGGATAATTTCCCACTCTGTAGTCGTGCTTGCTTTCATTATATTACATCATATTATCATATTTAAAGTACAATATTCTAATTAGTCTTAAGAGATATAGGTTTTGGTGTTATATATTAGAATATTGTGTAATGTGAAATTAGTATTTATTTTAAAGCGATTTATATACTTATAATAAATATCTTATATATTATTATTTTATTTAATATAAGTTTATATATTTGTATCAGCTTGATAAACGAATCGAGCTTGTAAATGATTGAAACGCTGAATAACCGATTTAGGGTAGCATTGGTAAACAAATAATTCATAATGTATAATGAATTTGTTTACACTTTGGAACATATGTGATTTATTTATATGTTTTTTGAAGAAATTGTGGGAAAATGTGGGATAATGTGGATTTAGCATCTATATTTGATTCATCAACCGCAGATAAATGACACCCAGATTTAAATATGATGGTGAATACTCTTGCAAACTAGATGCAAAGGGGAGATTGAAGCTACCAGCTGGCCTGGTGGAGCAACTAGGGGGTATGCCGTCAGAATTAATAATAAATCGTGGTGTGGAAGATTGTTTGCGATTGTTCTCAAGAGACGCTTGGGAAGTAAAGACGACAGAATTAATAAACCGACTCAATCCTAACAATAGCAAGCATAGAACGCTGGCTCGTTACATTAATAGGGGAGTTACTAAGTTGAGTGTTGACTCTAATGGCAGAATTTTGATACCAAAGGTTCTTATGGAATTTGCGGGTTTGAAAAAAGACGTCGTGGTCAATGGCAATTTAAGTGAAATTGAAATTTGGTCCAAAGACCGCTATGAAAATGGCTTAGAATGGGATCAAGGTGAATATTCGAATTTACTTGATGAGGTACTTGGTGATGATACTATTTCGGATGAGTTAGAGCAGCTCTTACGTTAAATGCAAGAATATCACATTCCTGTATTGCTGGAAGAGAGTCTCGATGGGCTTGGTATTGTATCTCACGGAACATATGTCGATGTGACATTTGGCGCCGGTGGACATTCCAAATCGATTTTAAATAAGCTTGGTGCTAAAGGGCATCTGTATGGTTTTGATCAGGATGAAGATGCTGTAGCAAATATCGAAGCTTCAGATCAGTTTACATTCATTGCCTCTAATTTTAAATACCTCGACAGATTTATGCGGTATTATGATGAAGTGGGAAAAGTAGATGGTGTTTTAGCTGATTTGGGGGTGTCGTCACATCAGTTTGATATTCCAGAACGTGGATTTTCTTACCGATTTGATGCTAAATTGGATATGCGTATGGATGTGGCTCAAGATTTTTCAGCTTTAGATCTATTAGCTACCTATGATGAGCAGCAGTGGGTAGGTATTCTAAGTGAGTATGGTGAAGTGCGGAATTCTAAAACTCTAGCTAAGGCTTTGGTTCAGAATAGAAATAAGATCAAAACGACTTTTGAGTTGAATGAATTGCTCTCAGAGTTGAGGATAGGTCCTGAGTACAAATATTTTGCTAAGGTGTATCAGGCGATTCGGATTGAAGTGAATGATGAAATAGGTGTGCTTCGTGATATGTTGAAAGCGGCATTGAAAGTATTGAAGCCTGGAGGTTGGTTGTCAGTGATAAGTTACCATTCACTAGAAGATCGGCAAGTGAAAAACTTTATGAAGAGTGGCAATTTTGAAGGTAAATTAATTCAGGATGATTATGGTAAAGTGGAGCGGCCGTTTAAAGTGAAAACTAAAAAGCCGATTTTACCTAGTGATGAAGAGATGGTGAGAAATTCGAGGTCAAAAAGTGCTAAACTTAGAGTGGCACAGAAGATGGAAGAAAAAATAAATAAGAATAAAAAGTAGTAGAGCGAGTGGAGTGTTTGTATTTGAAAACTTGTGCTTGATCTGTAACTTAATTAGCTATAAATGTCAAAGATCCTTAATAAGAAAACTACACTTTATCGATTTAAAGGAATC
>CALBEE010000224.1 GCA_937927575.1 uncultured Saprospiraceae bacterium
TGCGCTGATAGGTACCTCTTGTGATGATGGTGATATTTGTACTGACAATGATGTATATGGAAATGATTGCAACTGCGCAGGTACACCAGCAAATGATGATGATAATGATGGCGTATGTAATAATCAAGATGTATGTCCTGATTTCGACGATGCGCTGATAGGTACCTCTTGTGATGATGGTGATGCTTGTACTACTGGCGAAACTTATGATGCTAACTGCGGATGTAGCGGTGGCACTTTCCAAGATGCTGATAATGATGGTGTTTGTGATGCCAATGATCAATGCCCTTCTTTTGATGATTCACTTATAGGTACTGCTTGTGACGACGGCAACGCTTGTACTACTGGCGAAGTGTACGATATGAATTGCAACTGTTCTGGTGGTGTAATCCAAGATGATGATAATGATGGTGTATGTAATAGTGAAGATCTATGTCCTGACTTTGATGACAACTTAATCGGTACATCTTGTGATGATGGTGATGCATGTACTACTGGCGAAACTTATGACGCCAACTGTGGATGTAGCGGTGGCACTTTCCAAGATGCTGACAATGATGGTGTTTGTGATGCCAATGATCAATGTCCAGGATTTGATGATACAGAAGACATCAACAATGATGGCTCTATTGATGGATGTGCAACTTGTCCTTTCTACAATTGGAATAATGAAACTGTTCTCTCTTACGATTCAGGTCAAGACTTTGGTCCATACATAATCCAAGACAATGGAAACACGCTTTATATGGATGGTAATGCTTGGAAAGCGATTGACATTAATTATGATGTCACTTCGAATACAATTATCCAATTTGATTTTAAATCAACTCTGGAAGGTGAAATTCATGAAATAGGATTTGATAATGATCTTATAGTGGCACCGGATCATCGTATTGTAGTATATGGTAATCAAGGGTACAATGGCACATTCAATAATGAAAAATATACAGGTGCTGGTGAATGGCAATCTTTCACTGTTAGTCTTGGAGATAATTTTACTGGTGTCTACCAATATTTAGTATTGACGGCTGATGATGATGCATCTAGCGCAGGAAATTCCTACTATAGAAATGTAAAAATATTTGAAGATCTTGATGGTGATTTAGCTTGTGACGAAACTTGTACTGAAGGTGATATTTGTGAAGATGGTGATCCTTGCACAATCAATACTACATATGATGCCAACTGTAATTGTAACGGGGGTGAAAATCTACCTGACGATGATGGAGATGGAATCTGTAATAGCGAAGATCAATGTCCTGATTTTGATGACAACTTAGTCGGTACAGCTTGCGATGATGGCGATGCTTGTACTACTGGAGAGACATATGATTCTGACTGCAATTGTACAGGAGGCACATTCACTGATAATGATAATGATGGATCATGTATTGGTGTTGATCCAGACGATTCTGACCCTTGTATTCCTGATGCTAATGCAGCGGCCTGTTCTAGTTGTGAAACTGTAAACTTTGACGACATGGAATCAGGTTTTGATTTTTGGAATGATGGAGGTTCGGACTGTTATTGGGATCCAGCATATGGTTTAGATGGAAGTCGAAGTATTCGTATTAGAGATAACAGCGGATCAGTCTCTTCTATGTTTACCAATACGATAGATATGAGTGGATATGCATCGGCTAATATCAGCTTTACCTACTTCCCTGTGAGTATGGAAAATAACGAAGATTTCTTCTTAGAATATTCTCTAGATGGCGGCCAATCGTATACCATCATAGCAGAATGGAATAGAGGTGTAGAATTTGAAAATAACATTAGATATTTCGAAGATGTTAGTTTTGAAGGCATCAATTTTACGAATAACACATTATTTAGATTTAGATGTGACGCTTCTGGTAATGCCGATAGAATTTACATTGACAATGTATTGATTGAAGGATGTTTTTCTGCTGATGATGTTCAAGATTATCAAGGAACAGAGTTAAGAGATGCTACTAAAAAGATCGTAGACCTAAGTCAGATTTATTTATATCCAAATCCTGCTAAAGAAAAGTTATACTTAGATACCAAAGAGATATTTACTGCTGGTGATAAGATCTTCTTGACTATCTACAGTATGGATGGAAAACTTGTAGAATACTTAGAAGTAGAAGCTCAAAATGTGATTGAACTGGACCTAAGAAATCTAAAACAATCGCAACAATATTTCTTGAAGCTCACCACTTTTGAAGGAGCAACATTCACTCATAGATTTATGAAGGTTGAATAATTTCTGTCTTTGATTAATGATTAAAAAAGCGCTGATCAATTTAAAATGATCAGCGCTTTTTTCTTGGCAATTTTAAAACACAACAAAATTCTACGAAGAAGCCAAGACTAATTCTCCTTCTATTAGCACGTTCGGTTCTTCTACTAGCTTCGCCACTTCCCTATAGAATTGATCCATAGATTCCAATTCAAAATATTTCCATTGGATTTCATCATTATTAAAAGGAGTATTAAAAATAGTTTTGATATCAAAAGGTATGACTTCTACCCCTTCACTTTCATAGATATGCTTCGTTTCTCCTGATGAAGAAATTATTCCAGCTCCATAGATTTCTACTTTATCAGCTCCTTTAATTAAGCCAAATTCTATGGTAAACCAATACAACCTTTTTAATCTAATAATAGCATCTGGGTTGTCAATATACTTTACACCCAACTCACCAATCAGTCTCATCGCTTCAGCATATTGTGGATGGACTAGTAAAGGAATATGCCCAAAAGTATCGTGAAACATATCTGGCTCTTCAAGATAATCTAATTGACTTCTTTTACGTATCCAAGTGGACGAACAAAATCTCTTTGCCGCTAACAATGTAAAAAAAGGCTCTACTTCTATTAAACCTGGTACCACTTCGATGCTCCATCCAGTACGATCAAGTAATACCTTGTCTATATTTTTAAAGTCAGGTATGACTTTATTGTTAAGCGTCTCAGATAAAATTTCTAGTGAATCAAAATACGCTCTACACACTTTACCTTTGAGATTGATAATCTGTCTATCAAACAGAATTCCCCATATTTCATGGTCTTCATTGGTGTACTTTGACATTTCTTGAATCATATTTTTTTCTTTAAAATCATGCATAAAAAAAACTCAGCCTCCAATAGGAAACTGAGTTTATAAACTATATATCTAATTACATATACTATACCCTAGTTTCCAATTGGAACTTCGTAATAATAGTAATATGTATATGTATTCTTCATCTTGTTGTAAATGTAAACCTTTTTATTTTCTAAAGTCAATTAGACTTGATTCGACTTACTTCTTGTCGTATTCACTACTCTTCTTTACGAATCAATACTTATAGGGCCATGCAATCCAAGACACTTTTCGAAAGCCAAAGTCGTACGCGTATTACTCATGATATCTTTAACTGTATCATTCGGCTTTACTTTTTCTTGTATTGTATATAAAAATGCATTTAGAATATCTAGATACTGCTTTCTATTATCATGATCTAATGACTTTGGTGTTAATTGACCATTTGAAATTTCTGCATATTCGTATGTTTCTATCGGAGCTCTAAAATATATTTCCGCTTCCGTTCCGATAATTTTCATACTTGTTCCTAATGGTTGATGAGATTGTCTATTCGCCGTAAAAGTACAAGATTGTCCTTGTTCAAGTGCGGCGGAGAAATGGGCATAACTCATATTCACACCTTCACCAACACTATTACTATTTACAGAAATAATCTCTTGCCCAGACAACCATCGCACAAGATCAATTTGATTAAGCAAGATATCTCTCACTATTCCTGGGTCGGATTTTACGATTTTACTATCCCTAGATTGGTTCACATATATTTCTATAGCCACCAATTTTCCTATGCTACCATTCTGAATCTTTTCTTTGATTTTGACAAACTTAGAATCATATCTATGTGCCAAAGCTCCCATTGCAATTTGACTAGGATAATGTTCGATAGTGTCTACTATTTTGATAGCATTTGTAATGTCTAAAGCAGCAGGTAATTCATACAAAGTATGGTACCCTGCTTGTAAGCTGTCGATGATTTGATCTGTATGTTCATGACCAGGGCCCGCTATAATCACCGCATCTATTTCATGCAGATCCATCATTTGCACATGATGCTTAAATATATGCTTGATGCCTAAATTTCGAACAGCATAGTCTCTTCCTTTATCATAAGAGGTACTCAGCGCTACGAGATCAATGTTCTTAGCATATTTAGTTAGAAGATCTGCCAGCATGAGTGTATTTTCACCCCAGCCGATTATTCCCGCTTTTACCTTTTCGTGTCTGATGATCATTTATAAATGGCGCTCTGCGTGATAACTTGATCTTACTAATGGACCACTCTCCACAAAATCAAAACCCATTTCTAATCCTACTGCTTTATACTCTGCAAATTTATCAGGGTGAATAAAGGAATCCACTGCCAAGTGCATTTTAGTTGGTTGTAAGTATTGTCCGATGGTAACTACATCTACTTTAGCTTTGATGAGGTCTTCGAGGATTCTGAATACTTGATCATCCGTCTCACCTAAGCCTACCATAAATCCAGTTTTGGTTCTATTTCCTGCTTCTTTTATTCTTTGCAATTGTTCTAAGCTTCGGTGGTATTTCCCTTGTGGTCTTACTTTACGATAAAGTTCTTCTACGGTCTCCATATTATGTGATACTACCTCTTGTCCACCCTCAATCATGCGGTTAAGCGCTTCCCAATTGGCTTTGACATCAGGAATCAAAGTTTCTATGGTCGTATTGGGAGATTGTTCTTTGATCTGGACCACTGTCTGATACCATATTTCTGCTCCTCGATCTTTGAGTTCATCTCTGTTGACAGAAGTTATGACTGCATGCTTTACTTCCATGAGTCTAATCGCCTCCGCCACTCTTCTCGGTTCGTCCTCATCGTATTCTGGTGGACGTCCTGTCTTCACTGCACAAAACGAGCAGCTACGTGTACATACATTTCCCAAAATCATAAAAGTTGCTGTACCTGCTCCCCAGCATTCTCCCATATTGGGACAATTTCCACTTTGACAAATAGTGTGTAACTTATATTCGTCGACGAGACCCCTTACCCTTTTATAGTCTTCACCTATGGGTAATTTTACTCTGAGCCAATCTGGTTTCTTTTCCCTTTTCGGCTTCTCTATATTTGATACTACTGGTAATTCTAACACTAGCGATGATGATTTGAGTAGATAATATACCTTTTAGTGGCATGTGCTCTATTAACAGGATTTAGGCAGAATTAGTTGCTTCTAGATCCCAGTTGCAAAGTTAAGTATAGATTGATAAAATATGGCTTATTACTGACGGCTTCTGTTTCTATCAAAATGGGTATCTTTTTAATGAATACATCTGCCATTATTCCGACTTCTAACATCTTGGCATATTTATCATAAGCTCCGAGACTAAATAAAATACCGCCTCTTGCTTGTAATCCTGGTGTAAAGGTTAATTCTCTCCATCCTTGAGCAAAGCCAGTACCTCCAAAAATTCTACTATAGTCTAAAAAAACATCTGCATTTTCATCAGTATACCTTTCAGCGCGAAGATCATCTACTTGTGTCCCATTTTGTGATTCTGTAAACAGCAAATAAAGGTAATTCGGTTTGAGCATAGCTATTGCAGGACCGACTTCGTAACTATAACCAATGGCGATTCCTTTTCGTTTGGCCTTTTCAGATAAGTACTTTTTGCGTCCAATACCGGCACGTAGCACGTAAAGAGAGTTTAATTTTCCGTAAGTAAAAGATTTTGAAGTCATTCCATCTAGTGGAATATTCTTGTTTTGTCTACGTTCTCTTGGGTCACGCATATAGCCCAGAGAAAAATGATAATATCTGGTTTTATCAAAGGTCAAAATTCTTCCTGTATTATAGCCTATCATAAAGCCATGCGTATGCAATGAGAAGTCGAAGGCATTTTCATATCTATATACGATTCCCTTCCAATCAAATTCTATCTGTTTGGGCTGAAATGTAGTCTGTGCTTGCATCCCTTGACTCATTGAAATCAGTGTGCAAAGAAGAAAAATGGACCGTTTAAGAATAAAATTTACTCTCATAGCTATAAAGATAAGAAATTCAATATGTCATGTACTATACTCAAAGTTCAATAACGCAAAATGAGTCTTCAAGCTTGCATTTATAATTATAGGTTGATATTCCACATTCTAGCCTCTTATTTGTTTGCAAAACTCAATAATTACGCTACTTTTGGTGACATTATTTTTATTCATATATAATATTATTATAATCTAAACTGAAAAGTCAAAACAATGGGACAAACTTTAATGATGGCAGTACCAGCTTTCGGTGTATTAGCTCTGCTATATACATTCTGGAAGTCTGGATGGGTCGGAAAACAAGATGAAGGGACAGAGAAAATGTCAAAGATCGCTAAACACATTAGTGATGGAGCGATGTCATTTCTTAAAGCAGAATATAAGATACTTTCAATATTTGTAGTAATTGTAGCTGGACTCTTAGCGTGGAGTGGAACGACAGAAGCGTCATCACCACTAGTAGCACTATCATTTGTCTTGGGTGCAATTTGTTCTGCATTAGCAGGATTTATAGGAATGAAAGTAGCTACAAAAGCTAATGTACGTACGACTGCAGCTGCAAGAACAAGCTTAGGTAAAGCCTTAGAAGTAGCCTTTGCAGGTGGAGCTGTAATGGGTCTAGGCGTAGTTGGATTAGGAGTATTAGGTTTAGGTATCTTATTCTTATTATACTCTAACATGTTTGGAACTTCAGATGCTGCATCGGTAACTAGAGTAATTACAATATTAACCGGATTTTCATTTGGAGCTTCATCTATCGCATTATTCGCAAGAGTAGGTGGTGGTATATATACTAAAGCGGCGGATGTAGGAGCTGACCTTGTAGGTAAAGTAGAAGCTGGAATCCCTGAAGATCACCCTCTTAATCCTGCTACTATAGCAGATACTGTAGGTGATAATGTAGGTGACGTAGCAGGTATGGGTGCCGATCTATTTGAATCTTATGTGGGTTCTATTATCGGTACGATGGTTCTTGGAGCTACTTGTATTGGTGTTTCAGGTGGTTTTGCTACTACTAATGATTTCGGTGGAATGAATGCAGTACTTCTACCTTTAGTACTTGCATCAGTAGGAATCCTTACATCTATCATAGGTACTTTCTTCGTAAAAGTGAAAGAAGGTGGAGATCCGCAAAAAGCACTTAATCTTGGTGAATTTATTTCTGCAGGTCTTATGCTTGCTGCGACTTGGGCGATTGCTCAATGGATGATACCAGGTACATTTATGTTTATGGGCGTTGAGTATACTGCTAATGGCGTATTCTTCGCAGTACTTTGTGGACTTGCTGCTGGTCTTTTAATAGGAATGATTACAGAGCATTATACAGGTACAGGTACGGGGCCAGTAAAATCTATCGTAAAGCAATCTCTTACAGGAGCAGCAACTAATATTATCGCTGGACTTGGAGTAGGTATGATCTCTACAGCAGCACCGATCATTGTATTGGCTGCAGCTATATTAGGAGCACATTACTTTGCTGGACTATATGGTATCGCTATTGCAGCAGTAGGTATGTTATCTAATACTGGTATACAACTAGCAGTAGATGCATACGGACCTATCGCCGATAACGCAGGTGGTATCGCCGAGATGGCTGAACTTCCAAAAGAAGTGAGACAAAGAACTGACAAACTCGATGCAGTAGGTAATACTACAGCGGCAATCGGTAAAGGATTCGCTATTGGGTCTGCAGCTTTGACTGCATTAGCATTATTTGCAGCATACATGGCTACAGCAGAAATTACTTCTATCGACATCGCACAGCCTAAAGTAATGGCTGGCCTACTTGTTGGTGGTATGTTACCATTCCTATTCTCTGCTTTATCTATGAATGCCGTAGGAAAAGCAGCGATGGATATGATCAATGAAGTAAGAAGACAATTTGCAGATATACCTGAGCTCAAAGCTGCATTAGCAGTGATGAAGAAAAATGACGGTAAAGAGCAAAGCGAATGGTCAGCAGCAGACGTAGCTACATTCGAAGCAGCTGATGGTAAAGCAGAATATAGTAAATGTGTAGAAATTTCTACTGCTGCTTCTATCCGTGAAATGGTATTACCAGGATTGATAGCAGTAATCACTCCAGTGTTATTTGGTTTCCTTGGTGGAGCCGAGATGCTAGGTGGAGTTCTTGCCGGTGTAACAGTTTGTGGTGTACTTATGGCTATCTTCCAGTCTAATGCTGGAGGTGCTTGGGATAACGCTAAGAAGATGTTTGAAGAAGGAGTAGAGATCGATGGTGTAATGCATTATAAAGGTTCTGAGGCACACAAAGCAACAGTAGTAGGTGATACTGTAGGAGATCCATTCAAAGATACTTCTGGACCATCGCTTAATATCTTACTGAAGTTAATGTCTGTGGTAGCACTTGTAATTGCTCCATTTATATAAACTGAAAATAAATCGACTAAAGACTGTCTAGACAAACTACTAGATTAAAGTCTTGAAAACAATAGAGCAGCATTCCTACTTGGGGATGCTGTTTTTTTTATTTAATTTTTGAGCCCCAATTAAACCTTTGCGAAAAACTACAGTCCTACTACTATCAACAAAAGAAATATTATGAAATATCTAATCAGCAGTTTTTTATCATTATTTATGATCTTTAGCTTATCAAGTTTTACTACTATTTCTACGCCAATAAAAAAACTTAATTGGGAAAAATTAGGAACTAAAACTGTAGACTTCAAATTAGACAAAGACGTACTACGCGTTGGTGCCAAAGAAGGTCGTTTTTCAAAACTTAAACTTGCAGTGACAGGTGGAAGCCTTAACATGCATAAAATGAAAATCGAATATATGAATGGCCAAACTGAGAAGATTGATTTAAGACATAATTTCAATCAGCGATCATCTAGTAGAGTGATTGATATCGATGGCAGAAGGAGAATCATCAAGAACATTACTTTTTGGTATGACACTAAAAACCGCTCTAAGAAAAAGGCAAAACTTACTGTATTTGGGAAGTAAAAAAAAGCAACACTTAATCTAAGTGTTGCTTTTTTTATGACAACTTAATACTTTTTAAGTACTGATATTTTTTCTTTAAATCTCACTTTATTCCTTTCATAATTACTTGGTACTAATTGCATGTAGGCATTCCTATCACTTGCCGAAAAATTGTATTTTCCACGAATGTCTTTTGCTAAAGACTTTGCAGTAACCAACATAGTTTCTTGATTAGATATATCAGATATACATTCTGACCATTCTTCTTCTTTGGTTGCTATTCCATTTGCATCGCCATGATCTTTCAAAAGGGATATATAGTTACGTACCGTATAGTAGTTTTTTTGATTCACAGCCGCTTCCATTCTATCTACTACTTGCTCTAAATAGTACTCATCCAATGGACTATACAATGCGCTATCCCATTGGTAAGAAATTAATTCCGACTCCTTCGCGAAACTAGTTAATTTTGTTCTTTGCTTAGGGGTGAGTTGGGCTACATCTAATATCATCTTATTACAATCATCATGATTTTCACATCGATATAAGGCTCTAAATAAATTAGTTAACTCTTGCTTTGCGTCAAACTTTGTAGACTCGAAATCTAAATTCTCGATGAGCCAATCCACTTTTTTCTCATTCACTTTTTGGGGCGAATCAGAGTCATCAATTACAAGATATTTTTCTATTCGAGTAAGATACTCTTCGGCGACATCCTTCTTTCGATATTTAGTACCATAAGAAAGAGCCACTGTGAAATATGATGATTTTCCTTTTTTCAAAAAAGCGATCACTTTTTTCCCTTTCTCATATCTAGCCGGCTCAGGGCATATCATATATGGCTCGAAAGCAACTTTGAGTATCGAAGAGGATGAAATATTACGTTTCATTTCTTGATCCACTTTAATAGTGGCAATGTGAGAAGGATAATCTTCACCAGATATTTTTTCAGTAGAGATCACTTCACCATAAACAATAATATCACTTCTCTCAATCAATCCAACGAGATAAACTGGACTAATGGGATAGGCATTAAATATGGAGGAGTATAATAAAAGTAATGAAGTAATCATAGAACCCGTTTTACATTAAACTTAAAATGAAAGTAATTATTGTTAAGATTCTCAATCTCTAAATATTGGTGCGTATTCAATAAGACCAATGCTCGTGTTATTTTTTTCTAGCATTCAAGAAAACCATTGTCCATTGAGATTATCAAAACACCTTAGAGCTTTGTTAAATTATATATCTTCGTGCTATTATTTAATTCACTACCTAACACATAAGGTATAATCAACAAACAATGAGCTTACTAACAATAGGAACTTTAGCATTTGACTCTATAGAAACACCACATGGCAAGGCAGACATGGTTATCGGTGGATCATGTACATATATCAGCCATTCGGCATCATACTTCACTAATAATATCAACTTATCGGCTATAGTAGGTGGAGATTTTCCTCAGGAAGAAATTAAAGCTTTGGAAGACAAAGGCGTCAATATGGAAGGATTACAAATCAAAGCTGATGGTAAGACTTTTTTCTGGGCTGGAAAATATCACGAGAATATGAATCAGCGTGATACATTAGCGACTGATCTCAACGTACTAGATGACTTCGATCCTCAATTACCAGAAAGCTATAAATCATCTAAGTATGTAATGCTCGGCAATCTTACTCCCGACATCCAAAATTCTGTTTTGGATCAGTTAGATGGATCGCAAAAACTGATTGCGATGGACACTATGAATTTTTGGATTGATATCGCATTAGATAGTCTTAAAAAAGCAATTGCGAGAGTAGATATCCTTACTATCAATGATGAAGAAGCAAGAATGCTAACTGGTGAATATTCTCTAGTAACTGCTGCCGCTGCAATACATAAAATGGGCCCTAAGTTCTTAGTGATTAAAAAAGGAGAGCATGGATGTCTATTATTTAGTGAAGGCAATATGTTTTTTGCTCCAGCCATGCCTTTAGCTCAAGTATTTGACCCTACTGGAGCTGGAGATACTTTTGCAGGTGGATTTATGGGATATTTAGCCAAGACAGATGATGTTTCTTTTGATAATATGAAAAAAGCGATTATCTATGGATCAGCGATGGCGTCATTTTGTGTAGAGGAGTTTTCCATTGATAGATTAAAGACCTTGGATCAAGAGCAAATCGATAAGAGAGTTGAAGCATTTAGAATTTTGATGGCTTTTTAGACTTTGAGAATTAAGACTTTCAGAATTTAGACTTTGAGACTTGAGACTTTCAGAATTTAGACTTTGAGACTTGAGATTTTCAGATAGAGAAAGATCGAGATCAGAGAGTGAGAGATTAGATGGTTACTAGATGATGATCATTTTTAGATATAGGTCCCTTCATGACTATGGTTATGGAGGGATTTTTTTGTCTTGCTAGTTTGACCTACCGTTGATTTTCACCATCCATCCTACCCTATTTCTCAATAATTACGCTATTTTTAGCAACTACTTATTATTTAATCAAATCTTAAAAGTGATAGCTGACCTAGATACTATTCAACTTGTATCGTTATGTAGTCGATCTGGCTATAATATTTTAGTTATCAGTACCTTATAAAAACCTTCTATGAATAACTCTTCAGTAACTGCAGGGCAAAATGAGCTATTTGGGCATCCTAAAGGGCTATTTGTTCTATTTTTCACAGAAATGTGGGAGCGATTCTCTTATTATGGAATGAGAGGAATCCTTGTTCTGTATATGGCCACTTCAGCTACTGCAATCGATCCTGGATTAGGATGGACCAACAAAGATGCCATATGGTTATACGGCTGGTATACTATGCTCGTATATGTAGCATCTATTCCTGGCGGGTGGATCGCAGATAAATTTTTAGGTCAAAAGAAAACGGTCATGCTAGGTGGACTATTGCTTTGCTTTGGTCATGGTATATTGGCAATTCCTCAATCTTGGGCATTTTTCACAGGCTTACTTCTCATTATTCTCGGTGTAGGCGGACTAAAACCCAATATCTCTACCATGGTAGGTGGATTGTATAAAGAGGGTGATATCAGAAGAGACAGTGGATTCACAATATTTTATATTGGTATCAACATCGGTGCTTTCCTTGCTAGTATTACTGTGGGATTAGTAGCGTACTATTATGGTTGGCATTATGGTTTTGGATTAGCTGGTATTGGAATGCTACTAGGTCAACTGGTGTTCTTTTGGGGGCAAAAGCATCTTGAAGGAGTGGGAGAATTCAGTGGTGGAACTAAAGCATCGGCAGCAGAAAAAGAAGCTAGTAAAAGACCGTTAAACAATATAGAAAAAGATAGAATCATAGTATTACTCATATCCTTTCTAATTGTAGTAGTATTCTGGGGAGCCTTTGAGCAAGCTGGAGGACTAATGAATTTGTATACTGATGCCAAAGTCGATAGAAGCACTGGCTTTGGATTTTTACCAGAAATTCCTGCTGCAGTTTTTCAATCACTTAACGCAGGATATATTATTCTCTTTGGAACTTTGATTGGTGGTTTTTGGATATGGTGGAAAAAGAGTGGTAAAGAATCTTCTTCACTATTCAAAATGGCAATTGGTACGATAATCATGGGACTGGGTTACGTATTTATGATGTTTGCCTCTCAAGAAGCTAGTGCTGAAGCATTTGGCAAAGCGTCTATGATGTGGATTTTCTTAGCTTATTTATTTCATACCATTGGAGAGTTATGTACATCTCCGGTCTCTCTATCATTCATTACTAAGTTAGCACCTATTAAGTACGCTTCTTTAATGATGGGGATTTATTTTGCTGCCACCGGATTTGGTAATAAACTAGCAGGATCCATTGGAGAATCTTCTCAGCTTGAACCTTATAGCGGTCAAATGATAGTATCGAAAAGTGAGGTACTTCCATTTATGTCGAAAGACACATTCGAAATCAAAACTGAAAATGGTATCGAAGATGTAGTAGACTACCCTATCAACCTCGACAAAAATT
>CALBEE010000225.1 GCA_937927575.1 uncultured Saprospiraceae bacterium
CGCTTTCGATAAGTCCAATAGTTGATTGACAAGTCGCAGTAGATTTTTACTATTACGTTGGATTAGATTCTTTTCTTTTGGGTGATTTTTGATATTATCTACCATACCCATGATTACCGTAAGCGGAGTTCGGAATTCATGTGTGATGTTAGTAAACAGCCTTCCCTTCAGTTCATCTAATTCTTTGAGCCTTTCTGCTTTCGCGTGCTCTTGTTCTTGACGGATTTTAGCTTTTTCTAATCGATAGTAATATTGCGAAATGAAAAAAGCAATCATCCCTAATCCTACTAAGCAAAGTAGATAAAACCACCAAGATCGATACCAGGCTTCATTGACGGTGATGGGAATTTCTAGTATGTCAGTACTCCATATTCCATTACCGGTATTAGCTCTTACTTTCAATGAATAATCTCCTGCGGGTAGGCTAGTATAGGTAATCGCGTTAGCGTTTATTGGTTTAGACCAGTGAGCGTCGTATCCTTCTAGCCAGTAAGAGTACTGATGATCTTTGAAGCTATCGAAGTTCAAAAATGAAAATTGGAGATTGAGCATTTTGTCATCATGGCTTAGCTCTATTGCTTGCTCATTCTCAGCGATGAAGTAATTGTATGTATGTACAGAATCCAATGCACCATCCAAGGTAGAGTAAGACTCCAAACGCAGAGGGGTTTTTGTTATATTTCGAATATTTTCTTTGTAGCTAGATATCAATGAGTCTGGATGGAAAATATATAGACCATTAAATGTTCCAATAGCTAGTTTTCCATTAGTAAGCAGTTTGAATTCTTTGATTTTTTCTCCAACATCGAGGCCATCGTTAGTAGAGAAGTGTATTATCTCTTCGGTAGAAAAATTATAATTACTTAATCTTTTTCCATTTCCATACCAAACAGAATTACGATCAAAATGGGCTGCGTTGATGTCTTTGACCCCTAGCTTCTCTAAGGGAACATATTCTAGTATTTCATTTGATTCCGATTTAAGTATTGCCAGGCCATCATGAATTTTTAGTCCTAATAGACCTTCTCTGATATGTTGGATACCTGCGTCTATTCCACTTTTTAGATATAGAGAGTTACCCTTATAGATCGCATTTTGATCTTGCTTAATGATGAGACCAGTTTCTGCATCTATTTTATATAGTCCATTATAATTAATCGCCCACAGATTGCCTTTGTCGTCTTCTGTTATCTCGCTGATCGAGAGGGTTTTGCCATTGCTGTCAGTATATTCTCCAGTATAGTTTAGCGTATTGGGATCAATTTTAGCAAAAAGTGAATTGTAGTTTTCGTCCTTGTAGCCACTAATCCACAGCGTTCCATTCGATTGTTGAAACATCTTTTCTATTCTCTTAAATTCATAGAGACGTTTCTTTATTTTAAAGTCTTCGTCTAAGGTGTAAACATTATTCCAAACTGATAATAGTCGAATAGAATCATTGTTAAAAAAAGAAATTTTACTTGTGATGTTTTCTGTAGGTAAGATTTCTATCTCATGATCATCATGATGCACTTTAAATAAAAAGCGCTGGTCTGTAAAGTATATATTCTCATCACTGTCTTGTTGTATAGAAGAAACAATCGTCGCCTTATGACCAAACTTACCGTATCTTTTCAAAGTACGATTGATATAGGGTAGGTTTTTATATATAGAGTGATTCTCATTTTGTGTGTTTACGGCATATTTTTCGAATAGAGATTTTTTCTCAGTTATTTTGAATATGCCGCCTCTTTTTCTCCCCCATATGTTACCACTATTATCTTCTATGATTTTTATGATATTTCCTTCTTGCCCTCCTAGATGATCTACTATTTCTTTTCCGAAGAAAGTCAGTTGGTCGCTGTCTTCTTCATATAGATAAAGATTAGAATCTTCTCCACCTAACCACAATCTGTTTTTGCTGTCTCTGTAGATCGTCTTTAGCCTAATGCGCTGATTATAATTCATGCATACATTATGTAAATTTAGCTGATCACTAATAGGATGACGTTCAAATTGTCTTGTGGTTCTATTCAGTAATTCGACTTGATCTTTATAAATTCGCCATAGTCCATTCGTATTATCTAATTTAAATTGACTGCAATTATAGTTCTTTGCGAAATCTTCAGAATCTATCAAGTCTAAGGTTTCACTTTTACCATCATCATTTAGAATGTGGATTCCATAATCTTCATATAGGAAATGTAATTTTCCACCTTCGTTTTTAATGCCTAAGTGGTATTGGGGTTTTACCTTAGTATAATTTTCGTCTAAGTCGAAAGCTAATTTGAATTCTCCATCATTATCGTATTTGTATAATTGAGACTTACTTTCGTCTTTATGTGTGATGAATAGCCAAATGTCACCCTTGTCGTCTTGGCACGAATAGTCATAAGTATATTCATCAGGTAATCTCCAGAGCGTCTCATACGTCTCATCTGATGGATCAAATAAATATACCTTCGTACCATGAGCTATGAGTAGCTTATTATCGATGAAGATTACTTGACCTTTATAGTTGTCATCTAGTTGTAATGGGAAGTAACTTTTATAGAGTTGGCCTCCATAGTATTTGATGACTTCTAACTCTTCTTTGTCAATATCTATAGTCCAAGGATAACCGAGATTGTCAAATCCAAATGCATCTACGGATTGTTCTAATGGATATTCGATTTTGAATCGATCTAACTGCGCTAATGCATTCTGATGCATTAAAACCGTCAAAATAATAATGAAAGCAATATATACGTATTTATATTTCAATTAATTAAATGAGTTTTGAAGTATCATATAAATATAAAATTACTTACTTTAATTGCGTTAATTATTTAATGAATGAGTATAATATCAATGGGCTATGCGTTAACAAAGCATATAAATAATATAGCTTTCTGATGGTTTGAATAAAAAAAATTATAGAAGAAGATTACTATTTTCGTATCAAGTCTAACATCTTTTCACTTTCATCTTTGCTATAGTTGGCAAGCTTAATATATGATTCAGCTTCGTCAATGATAAAAGTCATGTTTTTGATAAAATCTCTAGATTGGAGATGTTCTAAATTATCTATTTTACGCGTGCGGAGATTCATGATATTTCTAATCTCGACATCGTAAATATCAACATATGTTTCGTCGTATTAAAGAGCTCTATATCGCCATGTGCTACTAATGATTTAAATGTACCCTTGATAGGAAAGAATGTTGGACTCTTTCTCTCTCGAAATAAAATCTCCGCTAAAGTATTCAGATCATAGGACTCACTTTCTATTCGATCTACCGCTTTATTGAGATTGATCACTTTCGTTTGTTGCGAATCTATGATTCTATCTAAATTGCTAATGTTTTGATTAAGGTCTGCAATCAAGCTAGCTTTGTATTCTTTACGCACATTGTTTTTACTCAAAGAGGTAGACCATGTATTGATAGAAAAAGCAATAAGAATACCTATCGAAACTATTATGATTTCTCCTAGGGCATATTTCCAATTGAGTTTCCTTTTTTTCATACTCGATTATAGCAAGTTTTTAAACCTTGGTCTTCTTGGTGCGACATCACCCAATCGCTCTTTCTTATTTTTCTCGTAAGCCGAATAATTGCCTTCAAAGAAAACTACTTCTCCTTCATCTTCGTATGCAAGTATATGTGTTGCCAATCTATCGATAAACCATCTATCATGACTAATCACTAATACACAGCCAGCAAAATTTTCGATAGCTTCTTCTAATGCTCTTAACGTATTGACATCAATATCATTAGTAGGCTCATCCAGTAATATCACATTTCCACCTTCTTTGAGCGTAATAGCTAAGTGTAATCGGTTTCGTTCTCCTCCAGATAAGACACCGACTTTTTTCTGCTGATCTCCACCTGCAAAATTGAATTTACTAATATATGCTCGCACATTCATATCCTTACCTTGGACTTGCATAAGGTCTTGTCCTCCGCCTACCACTTCGAAAATGGTTTTCTCGGGTTTGAGGTCTTCATGAGATTGATCTACATAGGCCAGTTGCACCGTTTCTCCGATGGTAACTTTACCACTATCAGGCGTTTCTTCTCCCATGATCATACGGAAGAGGGTAGACTTACCGACGCCATTGGGTCCAATGATGCCAACGATAGCATTTTTAGGTATTGACATATTAAGTCCCTCTATCAAGACTCTATTATCATAGGATTTGGTAAGATTCTCTACCTCTATCACCGTGTCTCCTAATCTTGGTCCAGGAGGAATGATCAGCTCTAGTTTGGCTTCTTTTTCTTTT
This sequence comes from uncultured Saprospiraceae bacterium, assembly GCA_937927575.1. Classification (GTDB taxonomy): domain Bacteria; phylum Bacteroidota; class Bacteroidia; order Chitinophagales; family Saprospiraceae; genus UBA1994. Next base: position 4,247 of record CALBEE010000225.1, read on the forward strand.
TGTTCGGCATTACTTAAGGCTTCATAGGCGTTAAGACGAGCTTTACCTTTGGTTTGCTGTCCTTTTGCGTTTGATCTAACCCATTCTAGCTCCCGCTTTAAGGCTTTTTGACGCTTACTAGCCGCCTTTTCTTCATTAGCCATACGATTAGATTTTTGTTCTAACCATGAGCTATAGTTGCCTTCCCAAGGGATACCTTCTCCACGGTCCAACTCTAGGATCCATCCAGCTACATTGTCTAAGAAATACCTATCGTGAGTCACCGCTATTACGGTTCCAGGGAATGACTTGAGGAATTGCTCCAACCAATGAACACTCTCGGCATCTAAGTGGTTAGTCGGCTCATCCAGTAGAAGTATGTCTGGCTTACTTAAGAGTAATCGACATAATGCGACTCTACGACGTTCACCTCCTGATAACACGGATACCTTGGCATCATCCGGTGGACAACGTAAGGCTTCCATTGCGACTTCTAGCGTATGGTCTATATCCCAACCTCCTACATGATCCATTTTTTCGAGTAGCTCACCTTGTTCATTGATGACTTTCATCATTTCATCATCTGACATCGGTTCTGCAAGCTTAGCAGATACAGCTTCATAAGCTTTGACTACGTCCATAATCTCTTTGAGGCCTTCTTGAACCACCTCTTTCACAGTCATGGTTTCATCCAGTACAGGTTCTTGAGCGAGATATCCGATTTTATATTCTTTATCGAAGGTGATCTTCCCTTCATAGTTGGTATCTAATCCCGCTATTAGCTTAAGTAGACTCGATTTACCTGATCCATTAAGTCCAAGTACACCGATCTTAGCTCCATAATAGAATGAGAGCCATATATTATTCAGAACTTTCTTAGATGGTGGGAAGGTCTTACTGACTCCCTCCATTGCGAAGATTACTTTTTTATTATCTGCCATATTCGTTATTAGTTAGGTTGCGAATATAGCGAACGAAGGACAAAATTTATGAATTACTTTGACGGGACTTTATAAAGGAATAGACTTGGTGCACAAGAATAACTCAGTACAACGCTCCTCTATAAAATTAAAACTGCATCGCAATGCCCAAAGCCAACACCTGCTGCCATACTTTGATTTTCTCTGATTCCGCAGTGGAGTATTCTTCACTCATACCGTAATAGAGATTATACTGAGGTACGATGCTCAGTCCATTATTCAGCATGATATTGTAGTGTACTCGCATAGTAACTCCGTAGCCGAGGTCTTTGTGAAGCGAGTCATTATTAGAAATATCTCTACCTTCCGGCCCAGCAATTGTAATGGGTCCATAGTCGCCTGTCGTAGAATTACTCATGGTCAAATTAGCCTGTAAGCCAAAGCCGAAATAGATATTCTGTACTATAAATGTGAAAGGGTACACGGCAATGTTGAATGAGTTTTTTTCAATATTGGCCTGAGTATAGCTACCTGAGTCTGACAAATTTGGATCTAGATACCCTGTCGAAATCTTTCCTTTTATCTTATTATAGCTTAGAGATATTCTACTAGCAAATCCGTTCATATTAGGATTGTCAAAACTAAATCCTATGGTATATCCACGGCCTGACTCCAAAGTAGAGGAGTAGTTTGTATCATCTGAAGATATATTATCAAGGAGATGATTAGAATTTATTCCACCAAACAATTCAATTTGTTGTGCTGAGGTGGAGGTTGAAAATATCATGGTAACAAAGAGTAGTATATGGTAGATTTTCATGATTTATTATCAGTATTAGGTCTATGTCTAATATAACACAAAAGAAAGACTAACTATTTTATCGCCTTCACTGGTTAGTACAGCAAAATATGTACCTAATGGGAGCTCTTGCGCTGAATTATAATGAAAGGAAAGTGAATTTTCTCTAAGCGTAACATCATCTATTTGATCTATAAGCTGACCTTGAGCATTATAAATTAGACAGTTAGGTTGTTTTAGATGGCTTCCAAATTCGAATTCAATAGTGAGATTACCCAAAGAAGGGTTGGGAAATATTTTTGAATTTATTGGGCTAGAATCAACTGGGTCAACCGAGACATTTAGCTTGGTAAGATTAAGATGCTGATTGACAGCCACACCATAATGAGATTGTATAGAACCGTCTTGCCATCTTACGACTATACTATCTATGATCTCAGCAGTACCTAATCCGAAATGCGCGTTCATAGGATCTTGAGATGTGTAATTAGAGCCACATTTAATCTCCCTCAGTTGGATATGCTCATTAGTAAACACAGTAATTTTAGCACCCAATGCCATGCGATTAATTTCCGGTTCTGTCAGGATAATATTGATATAATTATTGTCACTAACTAAATCATTACGCCATAATGCCACCGGACCGTTGATATTGGTAATAAACACATCAAGATCTCCGTCTAAGTCGTAGTCAAATGTAGATAAACCTCTCCCTTGAAGCGAATCCAATAGACCGACTTGAATTGTTGCATCTATAAAAGTATCAGCATTTTCTGATAAAAATATTTTAGTAGGATCTAGTAGAAATTGCTCATTGTTATTTGGCCAGCCGTTAGTGGCGATTATGTCTAGATAGCCATCATTATTGAAATCAGAAAATGAGGTTCCCCAGCCCCAATCTGTGTTTTCTACACCGAGTTCTTTCGCTTTTTCTGTGAATATTCCGGTGCCATCGTTTACATATAGTTTATTGCCAGTAGTTCCCCAATTTCCTTCTATCACACCATCATTATCAAAGATATTAGTCATATACCAATCCATATCTCCATCATTGTCAAAGTCAGCTACTGTGCCACCCATAGCGTTTTCATCTACTAAATTATTGAGGGTGTCTAGCTCAAAACTTTTACCTTCTTTATTAATCCAAATTTGACTCGTTTCGAAATCTGAACAAGCTAAAAGATCAGGATAATTATCACCATTGATATCACTAAAGTTAGTGGCATGAAAATTATCTACACTTAAAAATGGATTATAGAATCCGAGAATACTGTCGACACTTGTAAATGTACCATCACCATTGTTTTTCCAAAAATGATTGTCTTGATACACTTCTAGCCAATGGGACATAAATAGATCTTGGTAGCCATCAAGATTATAATCCATAGCAGTAATAGTAATTGTATTTTCAAAGTCTAGAGATTGAAATTCAGGCGGATCGATTTTAGTGAAAGTAAGATCTCCATTGTTTATAAAAATTACAGGAGGTTCCTTAAAATGACTGCCAATAATGAGATCTATATATTCATCTTGATTATAATCAAAGAAGAGTGGACCTGACCCAAATAATGGAAAAGAATTAGCACCAGAAAAATTTTCTAATTCCTCGAAAGTACCATCACCCTGATTATGCATCATTACTCCATTTTGCTCATTTCCGAGTGTGAAAAACAAATCTAAGTAACCATCATTATCAATGTCTCCAGTTGCCGATCCTCCACCAATGATAAATGTCATTGGTGCAGTACCATTAGTAAAACTATGTTTATAATCTAAGCCAGATATTTCACTTACATTAGTAAAACTTAACTCTTGAGCCATCGAGAAGAAAGACGATGTCAGCAGTAATGCACATAGGATGTATTTCATAAAATACTATTTAGATTTCTAAGTTAATATATGATTTTCATTATTTGGGGATAATATGTGGAAATCTTAGAAATGTCTTAGCAGTATATATTTTTGGTAAATATTGGTATTTAAACTCAAGTCTAGTGGACAATTGGTATATTGTTGCTTATTCAAAATCAAACCAACATAATATGATTAAAAATTTACTACTAATTGTGGCAGTTTTCTGTTCAGGAAATTTAATTGCGCAAGATACGTTTAACGATAATTTTGAAGCTTTCACAGCGGGTGACTTTGTTACCTCAGGTGCTGATAATTGGAATACTTGGAACAATTCTACTGGAGGAGCTGTAGATGCGCAGATTTCATCCGAGCAATCATCAAGTGGGACTAATTCTCTCTTAATGCAAGGTGGAGGTAATTCTGATATTGTACTCGATTTTGGTGGTGTGAGAAATTCAGGAATGTTTATTTTTTCAACGAAGATTTACTTTCCAGAAGGTAAAGGTGGATATATGAATTTTCAAGGAACATCTACTCCGGGACAATCTTGGACTATGAATGCCGCATTTGGTACCAATGGGAGTTTGATCATCGATGATGCTGCGGTAGATCAAGTAGTCACGACATATAGGCAAAATGCTTGGTTCGAATTTGGATTTGAAATCAATCTTGACGCTAATCAGTGGCGCGTATTGATTGATGGCGAATGTGTGGGCGTATTTTTCAATACTACAACTAATGCGGTCGCTTCTCTAAATCTATATCCTAGAGATAATAATGATCAGTTTTATATTGATGATATTATATATACTTGGGAGGAAGAAGCACCGATAGTCACACCTAGTGCGATCGATGCAGCTATAAGTCTGGATGCTAGTAACGCGCTTTCATTTTCGGGTGCTCAATTGCCTATTACAGGTACGCTAATTAATTTTGGAACAGAAGTAATCAATGAAGTACAACTGGCTTATACAATTGGCGAAGAAGAATATACACAGACCTTAGGTGATCTAGATTTGCTGACTGGATCCTATGATTTTACCTTAGATAATACGGTTACTTTATCAGATGGAATTATTCCAGTAGTCGTGCGTGTGATCACTGTGAATGGAGGTATGGATGAGAACGATTGCAACGATAAAGGAGCATTGAATTTTACGGGTTTTGAAGCACATCCGGATAAAAATGTATTTGTGGAAGAAGGTACTGGGACCTGGTGCCCTTGGTGCCCTAGAGGTGATGTTTTTATGAATCGAATGGCAGATAAGTATGGTGATAGATTTGTAGGAATAGCAGTGCATAATGGCCAAAATGATCCGATGGTAGTGAGTGATTGGGATTCAGGCATAGGCCCATTTCCTGGCTTCACAGGTTATCCAGGTGTTATTTTTGAACGTAGTAATGTTATTGATCCTTCCGGACTTGAAGCTTCAGTAATTTTAGGATTACAAGAAGCACCAATATCTCTGATGACACATGAAGCTATTTATGATGCGTCAACTAGAGCATTAGAAATTACAATAGTTACAAACTTTATGAGTGATGCTACCGGAGATTATACTTTAGTGGTCGGTATGACTGAAGACGGTGTAATGGGTACGAGTGCCGCGTATAATCAAGCTAATAATTACGCTGGACAAGGTCCAGATGCTATGGGAGACTATGGTATATTACCTAATCCTGTGCCCGCTGCTCAGATGGTATATAATCATACAGCAAGAGCTTTATTGACACCTTTCGGAGGTTTGGAAAATGCTTTTGGAACTGGTCAAGTAACCTCTGGTGTCTATGAGCATACATTTACTTATACAGTGCCAGAGGCTTATGATCTGGAAAAAATGCATATAGTAAGTGCAGTGATTTCTAATACGGGTGCAGATAATGCAAAAACTTCTAAAGTCTCAACTTTCGTAGATACTTATGATCCATCATTAGAAAGTGCAATATCGATTTTCCCTAATCCTACAGATGGCTTGACACAAGTATTAGTCCAATTGGATCAATCATCTGATGTAACTATTCAATTAGTAGATGCTGTCGGTACTTTACTGTCAAGTAGATTGTATCAAAATATGAATGGAGAAAATATTTATCCTATTGATGCCGCTAATCTTGCATCTGGAGTATATTATGTACGCATTAGTACAAAAGATAAATTTGCAACAAAGAAAATGATAGTCGCTAAATAGACTATTATCGAACGTAGAATAATGAATGACTTGTTTCTTTGTGAGACAAGTCATTTTTTATTTCCACGTTATTGTTGTCTATGGGTAACTATTATGAAAATAAAGTATCAAGCCTAAAATTTATAAGTGCAAATAAAATAGCCACCAATCTAAAAGAGTGGTGGCTATAGTTAACTAACTGGTATTATAATTATTCGCAGTGCATGGTATAAAACACTGACTATTGCGGTAATAACACAGTGTCTATTACGTGAACAACTCCATTAAATGATTGAATGTCTGTTGCTATTATATTTGATGGGCCGTTTACTCCCTCTTTAATTTGAGCTCCGTTGTCAAGGTCGATAGTAATTTCTGTTCCTTGGAAAGTCATAGCTTTTTGCTCATCTTGTAATGAAGCAGCAAGTACATTTGCGCCAGCAATTACGTGATAGTTCAATACATTTTGTAGTGTTTCATCATCGACATCATCAAGACTATCTACTTGCAATATTCCAAGAAGATTTACAAATGCTTGATTGGTCGGTGCGAATACAGTGAAAGGAGCATCCGTACTACTCAGTATGTCAATATAAGTAGATCCAAATGAAGGTCTTGTTAATGCTTGCACTAAAATAGAAAGGTCAGGATTTGAGGCCGCAAAAGTTACAATAGTAGGGAGGTCAATTACTGAATTTACGATATGAATCGTTCCATTAGAAGCACTTACATCAGGAGTAATTACTGTAGTTGTACCATTGATGGTTACTCCTCCGTCTGTATCTACATACTTATTTAGATTGTTTCCAGTGGTAGTTTCTTCAGCTAAGTTTGAGAAATATCCTGTAGATAGATCAGCAGCTTTTACATCACCAGAAACTACATGATTTAGTAGGATTTGAGTCAATACTGAAGTAGGTACTGCATCTAGATTAGCAAATCCTTTATCAGATAAAAATGTAGCAAATGCATCATTTTGAGGAGCGAAAACTGTAAAGTTATCTGTACCATTAAGTACTGCTGTCAATTGAGTTTTTTCTAGAGCAGCAAGCAATGAAGAGAAGTTATCATTATCTTGAACAATCTCTGCAATAGTCATTTCTTCTGGTGTAGTCACTACAGGATCATCATCTCCGCAAGATGTCATAGTAAACATCATCGATCCAAACATCATAAGTGCTAACAGGCATTGATTAAATTTCATAGTATTAAAGTTTTATTTGTTTTTAATACTACTCTATATGCGAGGGATTTATAAAGGGTTGCCTAGTTCTGATAATTTTTAAAAATGAATCAAAATCACGGCATACTTAAACACAAACAATGATCAATAGAGAGCATGCATCTGACTACAAAATGCATACTGTAGATTGCTGACCAAACATCGACTTGAAAAACTACTTAATATTAATAATACGTTGACTACTAATAAGGTGGCCTTCTTCATGAAGTTTAATAATATATACGCCACTCGGCAAATAGCTGATATCAATAAGTTCATCAATAGGAATAGACTGCCTTAGATGATTTTTACCTTGGCTATCATATATTTCTAGTCCTATGAGTTCGGAACTTATGTTTTGAGCTATTATTTTGAGCTTGCCAGCCGATGGATTAGGATATATTTCTGCACGTACTTTGGGTTCTTTACCGCCACAGGCAAACTTCGCAGTCCCTCGGTGTACAATTTTATAATCGGTATCATCTTTACTAAAATTATAGACCGCCACATACAAGACATCACCTGCATTTACATCTACTGATGCTACATAATTGTCATCGAAAAAGTCACAGCCGGCATATTCATAAGTATCCATGGCTTCTCGACTTAGACCGGTTATTCCCATGCATTGTGATTGATCGCTCGAGCCAGTAAGCATACATCGGATGTTTTTTAGCGTGGTACAATCTCCTTCACTAGTAAAAACATAAAAATCAAGATCAGTGCGCATGGATGTAGGGTAGAGTGTAAACAAAAAATCTCCCTGCGTGGCAAATTCGTATCTCAACCAATTGGCGCCTTCATACATGCTCGATATGGCCATATCTTCTATTCCACATATTTCATTTACTATATCATTGATTTCGGTAGTGATATGGTGACTGGTAAGATATGTTGTGTCGGATGCACAGATATGGATGGGTTGCTCACAAGAACTAGGCACTTGAGCAATGAGGATGGTTTTTGCGTTAAAAAGGCATAAAAGAAATAGTAGATTTAAAATTCTAAAAATCATTATGTAATAAGTATTCTTGGTGTGCTTAGTTGACTAATGTATTAATTAATATGGCTATTAAAGAATGTTTGGATATAATTAGAAAATAATTAATATAAAAGTGCTAGAATAAAAACGAAAATTGTAAAACAGGATTAGTTAATTTATCTACCTAAAAATGCTATGAATTCTTGCTTATAATTTTTTGAAATGGATAGCGAATTTCCATTTTTCATATGAATACTATTTCCTTCGATATAAGTGAAGTGATTTTTATTAACGACAAAGGATTTGTGAATTTTATAAAAATCATTTGCAGGTAATAGACTTATGAAATGTGTCAAGGTTTGAGCGGATATTATTACTTCATGCTCTATCCATATTTTAATGTAATTGCCATAGCTTTCAATGTATTGGATGTCGTAAGGATTGATTTTGATGAGACGCCTGTCCGATTTGATTAAGAGATGCGAATCATCTTTTTTGCTTAGTGATAATTTTTCGATATTATTTTTCGCTTTTTCTATAGCTTGTACGAAGCGATCTAATCGAAATGGCTTCAGTAAATAATCAGCTACTTGGAACTCATAACTTTTTAAGGCGTATTCTTCATAAGCAGTTGTAATAATCACTTGTGGTTGATGATCAAGTAGTGCTAGCATTTCCAAACCATTGAGCTTAGGCATTTGTATATCCAAAAATATGAGATCAATATCTTGGTTTTTTAATATTTCGATCGCCTTTAAGGGCCTATAGGCTTGGGCTGTGATTTTTAAATAAGATAATTCATCAGCATAGTCAACGATCACATCATGTGCTAAGGGTTCGTCATCGACTATTAGACATTTCAACATTTTTTTGGTACGCATTGATTATATAGCTCAATTTATAAATCAATACGCAGAGTAGCTTTATAATTGCCTTTACTTTTTTCAATATCTAAAGTATGAGCGTTAGGATAAATAAGAGCTAATCTTCTTTTGAGGTTCTTAAGTCCAAGTCCAGGCTTATCTTGATGATTGCTATCTTCTATAGAGTTGTCGCATTTAAAAATCAGCTGACCATTTTTTTCTTCTAGGCTCAAGTGCAGGTAGCTATCTTCTGACGCAACTTCTATTCCGTGCTTGAATGCATTTTCAACCAATATGATAATTAGTAATGGCGTTATTTCTAGTTCAAGATGAGTGACATTAATATCAAATTGGTAATCAAATTTTTGATGAAGTCTTAGCTTTTGTAAGTCGATATAATCCTCTATATATTTTATTTCTTGGCTGAGAGTAGCTGTATCTTCTTGCCCTTTGTAAATTACATATCTCATCAAGTCAGAAAGTTGTAGAATCGCTTCTGGGGTATCCTCATTTTTTTTACGACTCATGGAATAGATATTGTTCAACGTATTAAAAAAGAAATGTGGGTTGATCTGCTGCTTGAGAAGATTGAGTTCTGTTTCAGTTTTTTCTTTTTCTAAGGCATTAACTCTCTTGGCCATACCGATCCATTGCATGAGTACTGTAAGTGGTATCGTCAATAGTAATGGCATGACGATGGAGCCCAATCTCAATGACCAAAATGCGTTGGGTGGATTCGAACCTATCCAATCTTCTCCTAGTTTGTACAACAAGAGTGGCCTAAATGCAGGCAAATAGCTATGTAATAGATATATCGGAATGAAGAAAATGCAAATGCAAGCCAAAACTGAAAAACCATAGTAAACAATACCTTTTTTCTTGAAAATTTTGTTCGCTAGAAAGTAATGATTGACTAAATAGAATAAATAGTAAAATAATACGACCAAGGCGGATTGAATTCCTATTGAAAATCCACTAGGAACATTCTCTGGATTAATATCTCCTAGAGCGATTCGCAGTCTGGAAGCATAGAATACGGCCAACATTATAAATAGAACTACGACAACCCATTCAGGCGACACTTTCTCTTTCCAATCTGAAATATTTTGTGAATAGGAATTCATTGTGGAGTGTGAAAATATTTCAACTATTAACAATACTATGCCAATAACAATTAAGTTTTCTGCCATAATACTAATGCTGCCCAATTGAATCGAAGGGGTCAATAATAAAAAGACGAAAGGATAAGCCATGAAGATCAAGAACCAAAGTACATGTTTTGCTTTGTGAAATACTTGTAGCCTATTTCGAAATATACTGTACAGTAATACTGGACTAAATATGCCCATAAGAGCTAGTAAAAAGATGCAGAATTGTGTCCATTTGTACTGGCTGATATATACTAGACTGCCACTAAATTGAACCACAAAAGTCATGACATACATGAACGCTACTATAGTGAGTGTGGTCACATGTATCCACCAGTTACTATTATTGAGGTGCTGGCTTAATGAATTTGCAAATTGCATAATTAGTCTTTATATGAATTGATAGTTCAAATAAAGACCTAAATCCTATGATTAGAAAATAAGAATGATGAGAGGACTTATAATCGTGATGACGTGATCAATCGAGGTGAAAATAAATTTATTGAATTAGCTCATTGAGACTAATGCCGATACTTTCAGTATGATGTTCGTAGACGATCTTATGCTCAGTTTCTTTATCATCTGCGGGTATTGGTCCGCCTATTTCTATATTCTGTATTATCCTATCCGGACTTAGAAAATATGTGGTCGGAAAAGGAAATATATGAGTAAAGTCTCCTGCGACTACTTTCTTGATATCATTAGGATTCGTTTCCATTGTAGATGGGATTAATCGAATATTATTATGTAGGCGGGATTTGTATTTTTGGGCTTTTGCATTTCGATCAAATGAGATTAAAATGAAGTCTACTTGATCTCCATATTTTTCTGCCATATCATTTAAGGCAGGAAGCATGGCAGCACAAGGTTTACACCAGGAAGCTGTGGCTTGCAGATATATTGGTTTTCCACTTTCTCCTAATAGGAAGTTCTTTCCATTGATATCAAACCATTCGTACTTTGATAGTTGGCTGCCAATTAGAGTTTGACTTAAGGAATCCATTTGGTTAATGTCATACGTATTAATTAGCTCTTGAATTTGCTCATCGTATTTTGGTGTATTCTTAGCACAACTGCCTATAACTAACACTAAGGAATAAAGTATAAGATATTTCATATCACATTAGACTTTCTCTAAAGATGCGATGTACTAATAGTAGGTTGTGAATAAAATAATTTATTTCTCTTCGGCTTGCTCAATCATAAAAGCTGGATCTTGTTTAAGAAGCTCCACCATAGTCGCATAGATTTCAGGTAAGTACTGGCGAAAAGCAAGTGGCTGCTCAAAAAATGCTTCTATACATACGGCAAACATTTCCATCATATTATGGCCGCCATAGCTCTTTAAAAATCTATTTTGACCTTTGCGTATAATTTCCATCTTTTTGGCAGCTAATTCTGCCCATCTCACCCAGTCAAATCGGTTGAAAAAGTTTGTGAATATTTCGTGAAATCCATTTTCCGACTCTAATACATGTGCCATCTCATGAAGTGCTACGTTTACAGCATCATCAGGAACAAGATATCCATGCTTAACATCTTCCCATGAAAAATACACAGTATTAGTCTCATGGTCCGTATGACCTAGAAAAGGTTCTCCATAACCTGGATACATATAACGTCTAGGCTTAACTACCACATTCAAAAATCTTGAAGGTAAGTAGTTGTCAAGGCCTAGCGTGATCTTTATAATCGCACTTCCAATAATCACGCGCATTTCTCGAGTAATTATCGGAAATTCGACTGAGCCGAAAGCCATTACGTTTAGTAATTGGTACAGACGAGCCCTAAATTTATCCTTTAAAACAGGATCTAACATCTGATAATATATGGAGTAGCGCATCAAGATTTCATGATACTCCTGATCTATATTACGAGGGGCTTTTCTATTGAATATTCTTATAAAAAATCGCTTCATGGCCTTGTTCTAACTATCCTAATCTTATAACCAAACGATCATCAAATCAGGGATATTACACAAAATGAACAATAATTCTGTATTCTCCTAATTTGAAGTTATGCATTGTAAGCCTATTAAAAGATTACTTTTAGCCGACTACAAAACTATATCCAATACCTTTAAGAGTAACGATCTCGACCGAAGAGTCCTGCGCCAAATACTTGCGAAGTTTTCTAATGTAGACATCTAGATTGCGACTATTGAAATATGAATCATCAC
>CALBEE010000226.1 GCA_937927575.1 uncultured Saprospiraceae bacterium
CTCTTTGCAGTTAAAAAGATAATAGGGATAGTATTGTTAATTTTTCGAATTTGTTCAGCTATTTCATATCCATTATAATTGGGTAACATAATATCTAGAACGCATATTTCTGGATTGTAATCTCTAAATGCTTTTTGCGCATGGGCACCATCCGAAATATGACATACGTCATGACCATTGCGCTCCATACTTTCTTTGACAATCTTCGCTAAGAATGCCTCGTCTTCTACATATAATATCTTAGGCATGACTCTTTGATTTTGGAATGCTAATAAAGAAAGTAGTTCCTTCTCCTAATTGGCTGACGGCTTTTATATCTCCTTCATGTTTGGTGATTACGTCTTTGACATAGCTTAATCCTAATCCATGTCCTTTTACATTATGTCTGTCACTTGTAGGGATTCTAAAAAAACGATCAAATATTTTATCAATATATTCGGCAGGAATGCCTTTTCCGTTGTCTGAGATTTTTAAGATTACATGGTTCAAATCATTTTCTAGAGATACTTCTATCTTGGGCTCAACACTACTATATTTTAAAGCATTATCAAGTACGTTGTAAATGACGTTAGATATGTGGACTTGGTCTCCATTGATTTTCGAATCATTGCTCTTATTGGTATAGTTTATAATGGCTGACTTCTCTTCGACTTGAAGCTTCATTGAGCGTAGGATTTTACTAATGGTTTCGTCCAAAATTATAGATCCCTTCTTCATTTCGTTGGTAGTACTATCAAAGGCTGCCATCTTGAGGACTTTATCCACTAATAAGGATAATCTATTTAATTCATGACGAGATATATCTACATATTCCTTGGTTTTTTCTTCTTCTTGCTTAAGATCAAATCCGGCTATGGCTTCTAAAGCTACTCCGACGGTCGATATCGGTGTTTTGAGTTCATGGGTCATATTGGAAACAAACTCATTTTTGATATCAATCAATTTTTGCTGTTTGGCCCAATTACTCAGTAAGCTCCAAAAAGCTAATGCTACTATGCCAAGGAGCAATATGCTGAATAGTATAGATGGCATAATGGATTTGAGCAAGTAAGAAACATAGTCCAAGATCTTAATAGATACCGTGGTGTCAAATTCGCGATCACCTTTATGCTCAATTAATAATCCGGTGGTATTTGAATCGCTGGACTCTTCAATTTGTGTGGGATAATTATGTTGTGTTAGCTTCTCTCGAAAAGATTCGATTATCTCAGGCTTATGATTTTCTTTGGCAGTAAACATACTTTCTATCATAAGGCTGACTTGATCTGATTGGACTACATCACTAGATGATGGATTAGGCGAGTCAAAACTGAATTGCATCATTCTCAAACTGTCATTCTTCATTTTGAGTTCAGCTTTTTGATGCAGCTCATCATCATATGTGACGATTGTAAAGGAATCTCTAAATTCTGGCCGTTCGTTTAGATTTACAAATTTGAGTTTCTTATGAAATGTATCACTAGTAGCCTCGAATGTAGCTTCACCCATCTTGTAAGTATTTTCTCTAAGGTCTACATCGAAACCATTGATCTTAGTCATTACAATGATTTCCTCTATAAAGACTGAATCCATTATCTCAGTGTAAGCTAATTGTAATTGACTATCTAAGGATCTCTTAAGTTGGTTTTTCTGAATCTCATAATTATTATAGTTCCAATATACCAAAAACAATGTGAGAAGAGCTATGCTCATAGCCACCCATAATTTAGGATATAGATTTTTATTATTTGCCATGTATCAAAGATAAACGCAATCCTTAAGCTATGTCGATTTCATTAACCTTAATTAACCTTTCTTCTACCTTAATTAACCTATTCTCAAATATTCCGACCCTATGTTTGTATTGTCAAAAAGATGAAATCAATCATTTTAATTATCAATATTAAACTTATTCAATCATGAAATCACTATTCACTTTATTCATTAGTCTAAGCACTTTGGTTGCGATATTTTCACAAACTTCAGGAGCGATCTCCTATTCCGAAACGATGAAGATGAGTATATCTATCAATGGAGATGATGCTGGAATCGATCTATCCGAATTTTTACCAGAAAGCATGTCTTCTACATCAACCCTTACTTTTGACAATAAGATTTCCTCATATAAACAAGGCGAAAGCGATACAGGAGATTTAGAATTGGGTGATGAAGATGCAGGTATCAAAATTGTGGTATTGGGTAATGATATTGATTCTGAGCTATATATAGATCATAATACTAAAATGCAGACTGAGTTGAAAGGCTTTATGGGTAAAGCATTTATAGTAGAAGAGAATGTAGATAAAATAAAATGGAAAATAACCAGCGAAAAGGTTAAGTATTTAGATTATGAATGCATCAAGGCCACAAGCACGAATGAAGAGGGAAAGGAAATTGTGGCTTGGTTTGCGCCTAAGATACCGGCAAGTGTTGGTCCTATGAGTTACGGTCAATTGCCTGGTGCCATATTGATGTTGTCAGAAGGTGAAGAAGATCTAGTCATCAAAGCCACTAAAGTGGAAATCAAAGAAGTAGACACGATCCAAAAGCCTAGCGATGGTGAGAAAGTAAGTCAAGAAGAATATGAAAAAATAATAGAAGAGAGGACTAAAGAAATGATGCAAGGAAATACGCGCGGATTCTAAACCTTAGAATTATTCCATTCTCAATTTATTAACTCATACCATTAACTAATTCAATGCCTTATGAATTATCTTATACACCTATGCCTGCTATTTTCATTCGCTTCTTCCGCCTCGACGATTACTGGAACTGTTTCAGACCCTAAAGAACCATTATATGGTGCAACTGTAGTCGTACTTGAAAAATCAGATTCTACTATGGTAGCATTTGGTCTTACTAATGAAGATGGAAAATTTGAAATCCATGAAGTTCCTTCTGGAGATTATGTGCTCCAAGTAAGTTACACAGGCTTCAACGAGTATTATCAAGACTTTAAAGTAGAAGAAGGAGTTTCTGCTAAAGAATTACCACTAATTATATTGTCCGAATCCAATGCAATACTTCAGGAAGTCAGTATCGAAGCAGAACGGATTCCTATGGGAATTCTGGGCGATACAATCGATTATAATGCAGCGGCATTTAAGACTAGGAAAGGAGCCAGTGTGGAGGATTTACTCAAAAAAATGCCAGGTATCGAAGTGGCTAGGGATGGAAGTATCAAAGCACAGGGCAAGGATGTAGAAAATGTATTGGTAGATGGTAAAGAGTTCTTTAGCGGCGATCCTAAGATGGCCACCCAAAATCTTGAAGCGGAGGCTGTCGATAAAGTACAAGTATATGATAAGAAATCTGAAGAGGCAGAATTTACTGGAGTGGATGACGGACAAGAAGAGAAAACGATTAATCTTAAGCTAAAAGAAGATTATAAGAATGGCGGTTTTGGTAAAATGGCATTAGAAGGAGGAACTGAAGAGACGCAATTAGCAAAAATAAATTATAATAGATTTAGCCCTTCCATGCAAGCATCGATTATTGGCAATGTGAATAATATCAATCAGCAAGCATTTAGTTTTAATGATTATATACAATTTATGGGTGGCTTATCTAATGTCATGAGTGGAGGAGGGTTTCAAGATAATGATCTTTTCAGTGGAAGCAATGGACAGCCCAAAGGGATTAATGACAGAACTGCTCTCGGCACCAATCTGAATTATGACTTTACAAGTAAATTGAAAACAAATTTTAATTACCTCTATGCAGCTAAAGAAACCCACCTACGAGAAGTTGGATTGGCAAGAAACTTTACAGATGATTTGAGTTTTGTGACTAGCGATACGCTAAGTTCTAATTCCCAAAACGATAATCATAGAGGCTCGTTTAAAATTGATTATAAGCATAATCCTCGTAATGCCTTAAAGTTAAAGTCAAGCTTTGGATTCGATGATAAGATGAGAGTTGAAGATGCTATTACTCAATATCAAGGTGTGTCATTACCTACATCTCTGACTCTAAATGATCAACAGTCTTTCCTTCAAAACTTTAACTGGAACGTAGATGCGAACTATAAAAGAAAGTTTGCGACTAAAGGAAGAAGTTGGATTAGTAGTGTGAGATTTGACCGTGCCACCCAAAAAGAAGATCTGAATCTTGATAATGGAATTTTGTTAGAAGGAATATTAGACAGATTGATACAAAAGCAAAATCTAGATGGAATCTCATCCGATCTAAAATTGAGCAGCAAGTATGCCGAACCTATAGGCAAAGGATTGTACCTAGGAGCCAACTATTCTTTAGGTGCTAATATGCAAAATCCAAGTCGTAGATTTTATAATTTAATTGGTCAAGAATACGCTTTAGATCAAAATTTGAGTGATGATTTTGAACGAAATTGGAATACTCATTCTTTTGGACTGAGCCTTCGAAGAAATCGTAAAAAGATAAAACTCAATTCTAAATTAACACTACTGCAAACAAGTCTTGAGACTGTTCAACTTAAAGACCTTGCAGAGAGTAAGTCGAATAATAGTTACTTATTACCTTCTATTAATATAGATCTAAATCTTAAAGGATCGAAAAGACTGGAATTTTATTATTCTACGAATGTAAATGCGCCTTCGATCAGTCAATTGATTTCTATTCCTAATAATGCCAATCCTAATTTTTTGGTATTAGGCAATACAGCGCTAAATCCTGAATATGTCCATTCGGTAGGAAGTAGTTTTAGTTCATTTGACCAATTTAATTTTTCTAGCCTATTCTCTAATTTTAATCTTTCCTATTCGCCTAATAAGATCGTTAATTCTAGAACTTTCAAAGAGGATTTTACTACCGAAATACTACCAATCAATTCGAGTAATTATTGGTCTGCGAGAATTTATGGAAATCATGGTAGACCTATAAGGCCGCTGAAAATTAAATATAGTATCAATACCAATATAATTGGTGAGAAATATACGACCTTATTGAATTCGATCGCGAATGATATCACTTCATTAAATGTTAGTGCTGACCTAAGATTTGAAAATAGAAAAAAAGATTTCGCAGATGTGGCAGTCGGATTTAGATTCGATGCTAATGATTACAATAGTTCATTTAATACTTCAGGAAGGTCTATGTCTTATAGTTGGTATGCCGATTTGAGTTATAATATAACAGAGTCGCTTTTTCTTTCGGCAACCTATGATTATCTGACCTTTGATGCTTCATTCGTTGGCGATACAGATGTTCAGCATTTAATAAATATTTCTTTGCGCCAATCTATTCTCAATGATCAATTGGCAATAGAATTACGAGCGAATGATCTGTTAAATGAAACGGTAGGTATATCAAGATTTGGTACTCAATCCGCGGTTTCGGATAGAAGGTATAATACATTGTCTAGATACTTCACTTTAGGCGTTAGCTACAGAATTGGAAAAGTCAAAAATCAAGGAATAACCATCACTGAATAATTACTAATCTTAAAAAAATCATTATGAAAATCATTTTAACAGGCCTTTTATGCATTGCATTTAGCTATCAAATTACTTTCGGACAACAATCATTTTCTCAGCAGGAAATAATGTTTTTAAAGAAAGAAATAGAGAGGATTGGTGAAAAAGATCAACGTTATCGTTCAGTTATAACATTAGGAACATTTGATCCACATACCATCGCATTAGGTAGGGCCATGAGGGATACGGCAAGCATAGGAAACTACATAGCCTTTTTGAAAACTGTAAATAAAGATATTACTGAAAAGCAGAAAGATTCATTGTGGAATTTACAACATCAGTTGGATTTTGAAAATTTTCAATCTTTTAAAGCAATAGTGAATGAGTATGGTTATCCATCGAATGAAAGGTTGAAATTGGATGCGGATGGTCTCTATGCGATTTTGTTGCATCCTCCAGTGGAGCTAGATGTAAAAGAATATCAAACTGAAATGATGAAGCTACTTATACCAGAAGTCAAATTAGGAAATATGGCTCCAGAGTCATTAGCGGCGTTTTATGATAATATGCAAACCAAAATTTTAAATCTTCCTCAATTGTATGGCACTGTAAAATCTTTTGATATGCAAACCATGAAGCCGGGAAAACCAAAGATTTCGGATGTGGTAAAATCAAATAGGGCACGTAGAGAAATAGGTATGGAGCCTTTGCAAGAAGATGAATATGTTTTAATTGATAATTGATTTTATTTAATCCAGTTAGAGGCTCATCAGATTAATGAGCCTCTTTTCTATTTGTTGCAACAAATGTATATGAAGTGTTGTATATTTGTTTCAGACGCTTCATTTTTTAAACTATGATACGAAGACAATTCATCAAGGATTCTGCAATAATAGGTGCGCTGGCATCGATGGCAGGTACAGCTACTACTTTCTCTGGTATGTATTCCTCAGAGCGATATAGGACAGTACATAAGGTGCTGACGGCAGGCGCTACGCATGTAGGCACCTTACCGATACTGAGAGCATTTGCAGGCAATGAGTTAGATTATGTTTCGCCATTTGTATTGTTTGATGAATTTGGCCCTGTAGAGATTAAGCCTGGAATGGATGCTTTAAAAGTAGATGCACACCCTCATGCCGGTGTCACACCTACTACTTATTTTTTAGAAGGAAGTGGACATCATAAGGATAGCCTCAACTATGACTTTCAAATTGGAAAAGGAGAGTTCATGATGTTTAATTCAGGTAGTGGAGCGATCCATATGGAAGAGTCTGGAGATCTACTAGTAAAGAATGGAGGCGTGTTACATGGCTTTCAAGTATGGCTCAATATGCCTCAAAAGTATAAGTGGAGCGATCCTTCAACCACAGTCAACGGACCTAATACAATGCCTTCTATAATTACGAAGGACTATACCATAAAAGTAGTCATGGGGGATTTATTTGGCTTTTGTTCCGAGGTGCAAACTTTAACGCCTGCTTTTTATTATCATATCAAATTGAATCCAAATGGTAGATTAGATATTCCAACTGATCCTTTGCATAATGCTTTTACTTATGTGGTAAATGGTAGGGTGGAGATCGAATCTCAAAAGACATTAGAAGCAAATCAAATTGCACTTTATGATAGAGGGCAAAGTATCGTCAATCTTTATAGTCATCAAGGTGCAGAATTTTTCGTGTTAGGAGGTCAACCACTTGATGAAGTTGTATATTCCTATGGCCCTTTCGTTATGAATAATGAAGAGGAAATTAACCGCTGTATTAAGAATTATAGATCAGGTAAAATGGGCGATCC
>CALBEE010000227.1 GCA_937927575.1 uncultured Saprospiraceae bacterium
GATATCGGTCGCAACGTATCTAATCACTGAATATCTTGTATCCTCTGGAGACCAATCTGGATCCTCTTCTTTGGATGGAGCTTCTTTAGCCATGATAGCGTTCTTGAATCCAGCCTTTTCAAAAGCAGATTGCCAATCATTAACTCCTTGCTTGAGATAGGGTACCCATTGTGTAGGAGTGGCAGGATCGATATAGTAGATGATTGGCTTTATAGGCTCTACTAATTCGCCTCTAGCATAGGCTTCCGGATCTTTTGGTTCTAACCTCCATTTAGTAATAAACCTTCTTTGCGAAGTACGTTGATTATCTGAGCTGTAATCTGTTTGTCTTACAGAAAAATATCCAACTCTATCATCGTAGTATCTAGGCTCCATAGGTTCAGCAGGTAATACTATGAATGATTGATTCATTTCAAGCGACATCGTTCCTGTATTTTGATTAGCAGGAAGATCTTTACCACCTTTGTAAGTCAATACATGTCTAATCTCCACGTTTTCTGGAAAAGATCTCATCGACTTTATAAAACTCCTTTTTCCATCGACTCCTTTGATTCCAAAGTTTTTCTTTTGTCTAGAGTTGACAGCACTGATGAGAGGAATATCGGAAGTAAAGAGATCGCTAATTTCTATCACAGATGTTTCTTTACCTTCTACTTTGATATCAAACATCATGATAATCGGTTCGAAATTATTGTTTTTCACAGATTCGTAAATAGGATCTTCAAAGCTGGCGACACTATTATATGAAACAGAACGCAGCATGATCTTATCATCCATCTTTTGCCATCTAATGACTTGTTGAGGTTGAGACTTTACTCCTGCCCCTCCAAAATTAAGCCCTTTGACAAAACCCGAGACACGACTTACAACGAGTATTTCTTGCTCTAATAATGCATCAGGAATTTCAAAATAATTTTTACCGTCTACTTTATGTGTTGACCATAGTCCTGTAGAGGAAATGGTTTCTTTGGTAATTATATCTTCGTAGGTTTTCTTTTCGTCCTTTTTATCCTTGTCTTTCTTGTCTTGTGCTTGAATCGTATTTAGTGATACAAAAGCTACAATAAGGAGTAATAGATTTTTCATTTCATAATTTCATTAGGTTCAGCACGAAAGTTATGAAATTATTAGGATTGACAAGAATAGATCGAATCTTCTAGTCCTTGGATAGACTTGAAGAAGCATTATCCTAGATAAAATGCAACCTTAATACTAGAAGTTTGTAGTTAAAGAGAATTTAGATCAATGAATTAGAATGAGCATTCTACGATTTCGATTTCTACTCTTCTGTTTTTTTGCATAAGAGATTCTTTTGTTGCCTTGGGATATACCATTTCCCAATTTCCTTTTCCACTTCGTTGCATACGATTTTCGGCTATTCCATATTCGATCAAATAGTCATATACTTTAGTAGCTCTAGCCTCAGATAGTTTAAAATAAGAATGAGATTTGGAGACTGGCGGTTCATTTGGATAATTTACATGGCCTTTTATGTGAATGCAGACTTCACTGGTTCGCATCGTGCCAAATAGTAATATTAGAGTAGGCTCCGATGAAGGAAGTAAGATTGGCAAGTTGCTTTTAAAATATAAATTAGGCAAATCGTATTCCTTACCTATTTCGAGTTTGGGTAATTCAACTTGAATTTTTCGAGAGTCTAAAGCTTGTGTTACTTTTATTCTTTTGGTAGAGAAAAAATAATTCGGTGCTGAAATATCTAGTGTAACAAATACACTATCAGGAACAGTAATAGACCAACTACCATCTTTTTGAGAATAAGTGGAATCTTGAAATTCTTTTCCTTCGATTCTAATTTTGGCTGTAGCTGTAGTATCAAGACTATCGAAGGTTACTACACCTCTAATTTTTCGCATGGACTTTTTAGTATACATACTCAAATCTACGCGTCGATTATATTTTCTATTATCATTATTAAGATTGCTTTGTGCCGGTTTTAATTCGCCATAGGAGTTATAAAATATTCTATTTGAGTCTATTTGTGCCTGCTTCGCCAAATAATTAAATACACCAAGGGCTCTTCTTTTAGCCAACTCATTATTATATGCTACGCTACCAATATCATCTGTGTGGCCTTCAATACGTAATAGATTGTTGGAATGATAATTCGTCAATAGGCTATCTATTTTGGTCATATGATCATTGGATAGTTGATCCTTTGCACTGTCAAACAAAAGAGTAACACCTTCTACAAAAGCCAAAGAATCAACTTTTTGACTATGTACCATGGTACTCATGAGTAGGCAAAATGAAATGATGACGCTAGCAAATATGCGCATATTGAAATGTGTCTTATTTAGGATATAAACGTAGTATTAGCAGAAAAATTTTAAAATAGATAAACTGAATATCGAAAAGAAAAAAGCCCCCTAGTCTTAGACTAAAGGGCTTTTTTTGGAATCGTGTTAAAGAATAAAATTATTCCTTCACGAATCTTTTTGTCCATTCCGTATTACCTTTATTGTCTATAATTTTAAGGATATAAATACCTGATATCAAATGGCTGATGTCAATAGATTTTGCGTTTGTTTTTTCTGAAATCATTTTTCCGTTTTGGTCAAAAATTAAAATGCGACTTTCAGAATTTGAAGGATAAGAAATTTGGATTTTCTCATTTGCAGGATTAGGGTAGATAGAATAGGATCTCTGTATGTCATTCGATTTTACACTAACGGTATGACTTATCGTTTCAGAGCCATCCATATCCAATTGTCTCAAACGATAGTAGTTAAATCCATCATTAGGCGCATCGTCGATAAAGCTATAATTTCTAAGAGAGAAGTTATTTCCAGAAGATTTAATTTCTCCGATGCTATTCCATCTTGTTAGATTTTCATCAGATTTTTCAATGATAAATTTCTCGTGGTTTATTTCCGTTGCTGTTGCCCAATTTAGATGAATTTCATCATTTTTATACTGACCATCAAATGCAATAAGTTCAACAGGAAGGATAGCTTGGATTTCCCATATATCATAATTGACTGTGTACGTTGCTTCACCTTCTATACTTGGCACGGTCTGAACTTTCCCATCGGCATTACCAAAATTTCTACTTAGAAACATTTCCATATTTCCTTCAAAAACTACTTCTAAGTTACCACCTGTTTCTACGATAGATGCTAAAGGAACGGTC
The DNA here is from genome assembly GCA_937927575.1 of uncultured Saprospiraceae bacterium. Classification (GTDB taxonomy): domain Bacteria; phylum Bacteroidota; class Bacteroidia; order Chitinophagales; family Saprospiraceae; genus UBA1994. Next base: position 3,152 of record CALBEE010000227.1, read on the forward strand.
ATCACTTCACCTCCGATCGTTTCAAAAGGAGCGGTGCTATATCCATTCCAACCAGACATTTCTAATTCAGCTCCGCCACCTGGTTCACCCCAATTCCAAGTAAATTGTTGAGTTTGTAATCCTGTACCTCCTGTAAGGACGTATTCATCTACATGCCAGTTCATTGAATAATCCACTTGCGTATTAAATTCAGAAAAGTTACCTGGTCCATTACCTCCAATGATAAATCCTTTATTATTAGAACCTACGATTTTCGAACCTGAATCAATGATTTCTATTTGTGCCGCAGTGGCTAAATGTACTGTACCAGAAGTGGCTCCAGAAGAAACTCCGCTATCTGGATTAGCATTATTCCAATGCACAAGATTTACTGCACGCTGTTCGCAAGAACTGGCAGGTAATGCAGTACCTCCAAAAACTAATTTTTCAAGTAGAGCATCTCCATCGCAGTTTCCTCCACAATAAGAAGAGCAATCTACTGGATCCGTATCTCCGGCGTCTCCGAAAGTAAGTCCAGCAACGGTGGCTCCATTATCAATGTAGGAAGCACTTCCGGTCATTACCCATTCGAATCCAGCTCCAGGACTAGCGCTAGGTTGTGCATATAAAAAGCATGGCGTAAGTACGCCAAGTAAAAGCAGCATATTTAATTTAAACGATTTCATAATTCCTAGTTTTTATAATTTTTTATTTACTCATCTTCTAATATGATTTCCCCCAATACATTCAATGTTCCGCCTGTTTGGATCCAAACATCTCGCGCATAGCCAAGCTCACCTTCAGAAATTGTAACATGTCCAGTAGGAGGAATGACTACAATGTCACATGGTCTTGGAATCGTGTTGAGATCCCAATTCGAGGCTGTATTCCAATCTCCAGTAGTGCTGGTCCAAGTAAAGACTGACCTTACACAACAAGTCTCAGGCGCGTCGCATTGATCGGTCCAGCCAATATCAAAATTCGTTAGAATCATAGATTCGGAAGGTCCTAGTAAATAGGTGTCAGTAGTATTGTTTACGGTTATGGTACTTCCATCTATCGATGGATCTCCATTGTATTGGTACCAATCACCAATTACGTCATAATTAGGTGTTACAGCATGACTGTTCAGTGGATCTAAGTTGGCAATTGAGATTACATAATTACCAGCACCATCATTTAGCTTCATATATCTAGGTACAGAGATTCCATCTGAAGATCCAATATTGCCATAATCAGGAGTAATGGTATATAAACCATATTCATTTCTGAGGTGAAATATCATAGACATTAACCTCCAAAGTTCTTGACGATCTTCATCAAAATAATATTCCCAATGGACTGGTTTTTCGCCGGTACGTCCATTTAAGTTAATACTTTCATCATAGGCTAATTCTTCAAACTGCCATATCATACGAGGGCCTGGAAAAAGAAGGTTGAAAACAGCACCTATTTTAAGTCGGTCTATCACTTCTTCGGTGGTATTTGTATTGTTGGCGTATTGAGATACTTCGTAAGCCTGACGCTCTTCATCATGACTTTCCATGTAGCTCATCCAATTGGCAAATGCAAATCCTTTTGCGCTATATATTCCGCTGTCATATATGTTTTGACCATTATAGCCTAACATGAATTCTTTCATATCATTATGATGTCCTGCACCACTCCACATAAGTATTCCAGCATCCGCTAGTACAGCATCTTCATCTTGATTGGCCAGATGTTCGAATACCGCAATAGATCCTGTATTTCTAGACTTCATTCCGTCTACCATATGTAGCAGTAAATCAATACGGTCTTGATCATAAGAGCTGGCCCATGGGTCACTTGGATCTTGCGCGGTTTGACCAAATCCTTTGGTGAAATCAAATCGATAACCATCGAACTTAAATTCTTGTAACCAATAGTCTAGAATCCGATCAACCATGACCTGTGTATGTTCACTTTCGTGATTCCAATCTGCTCCCCACCATCCAGCAGGTTCGGATACCATTTTATGGTCAGGATTAAACCAAGGATTATCATTTGCAGGTTTGACGTCTACACTATTCCAATACATTTTTGCCATACTGTTAGAGTAGAAAGCATGATTTAAAA
>CALBEE010000228.1 GCA_937927575.1 uncultured Saprospiraceae bacterium
AGAAAGAAAGAAATATGGTAAACCAAAGGCAAGAAAGAGCTTCCAGTTCTCAAAGCGTTAGAATTACTATTACCATTATTTTTTATTAAAAATTTCAACAGAAGTAACAATGAAATTACCATCATATAACGAACTACTGGAAGCTGGAGTACACTACGGACACCTCAAAAGAAAGTGGAATCCAAAAATGCTTCCTTATATCTTCATGGAAAGAAAAGGTATCCATATCATAGATCTCAACAGAACAGCTGAGTGTCTAGAGAGAACGGGTAACGCCATGAAGCAAATCGCTAAATCTGGACGTAAAGTTCTTTTTGTAGCGACTAAAAAACAAGCTAAAGATATCGTAGCCAATGCTGCTAAAGAAGTAAACATGCCTTACGTAACCGAAAGATGGTTAGGAGGAATGATGACCAACTTCCAAACGATACGTAAGTCTATTAAAAAGATGAACTCTATCGATGCAATGCTTGCTGACGGAACGCTTAGCTCAATCACTAAGAAAGAAAGATTAACGCTAACGAGAGAGCGTAATAAGCTTGAGAAAGTGTTGGGCGGAATTGCTAATATCAATAGATTGCCATCTGCAGTTTTTGTAATTGATATTACGCATGAGCATATTGCAATCAAAGAAGCTAAGAAACTTGGAATGAAAACATTCGCAGTGGTAGATACTAACTCTAACCCTAACGATGTAGATTTCCCAATTCCTGGTAACGATGATGCTTCTAAATCAGTTAAACTTATTTGTGATTACTTAGTAGGTAAAATCAAAGAAGGTTATTCTGAAAAAGGCGCTGAAAAAGATGCTAAAGCTAAAGAAGCAGCAGCAGAAGCACCTAAAGCAACTGAGGCTCCAGCAGCTGAATAAAATCGGCAAGAGCTTTGAAAAAACAAATTATTGATTGGCATGAAGACATGCGGATTGATAATATTAATTATTTAACAAACACTATTAATACATATATATTATGAGCGCAATATCAGCTAAGGACGTAAAGAAATTAAGAGACGTCACAGGTGCAGGTATGATGGACTGTAAAAAAGCCCTTATTGAGTCTAATGGAGACATGGACGGTGCTATCGAATTCCTAAGAAAGAAAGGACAGAAGCTATCTGATAAAAGAGCAGACAGAGATGCAAAGGAAGGTTGTGTACTAGCCAAAGTTTCTGACGATGGTAGTAAAGGTGTGGTAGTAAGATTAAGCTGTGAAACAGATTTCGTTTCTAAGAATGAAGATTTCGTTGCGATGACCGATAAGATCACACAATTGGCTTTAGATACTTTCCCAGCAGATAAAGAAGCTTTACTTGATCAAGACTTTGGTGGTATTTCTTTAAGAGATAAAATCGTTGAGCAAGTAGGTGTAATAGGTGAAAAAGTTGAGGTGGCGGACTACCAAAGACTAGAAGCACCACAAGTAGTATCTTATATACACATGGGTAATAAAGCAGGTGTAATCTTAGGATTATCACAAGCAGGTGTTGATACTGCAGCAGGTAGAGATGTAGCTATGCAAGTAGCAGCTATGCACCCAGTAGCAGTAGATAAGGACGGTGTAGATTCTTCTATCGTAGAGAAAGAAATCGAAATCGGAATGGATATCGCAAGACAAGAAGGTAAGCCAGAAGCTATGCTAGAAAAGATCGCGATGGGTAAGTTGAATAAATTCTTCAAAGAGAGAACTTTATTGAATCAAGCATTCGTAAAGAACAACAAGCAAAACATATCTCAATATCTTGACAGTGTAAGCTCTGGCTTAACAGTTACTGATTTTAAGCATGTAAAGCTTGGATAATAAAATAAGAAAGAGCGACTTTTTAGTCGCTCTTTTTTTTGCTCATTTTTAAACTAAGCCATTGACCACTGAGCTCTTTTAATTTTTTAAATTATTACTTTTGGTCACGATTATAAAAGCAAGTATAAATCATGGAATTAAAATATAAAAGAATACTACTTAAGTTATCTGGTGAATCTTTAATGGGTGACCAGCCTTATGGTATTTCTCCTGTAATGCTTCAGTATTATGCGCGTCAAATTAAAGGTGCAGTGGACGCAGGTGTGCAAGTGGCAATTGTAATCGGTGGTGGAAATATTTATAGAGGTTTACAAGCGGCTGAATCTGGTATCGAAAGGGTACAGGGAGATTATATGGGAATGATGGCGACCGTGATTAATGGTATGGCTCTTCAGAGTGCTCTCGAAAAAATAGATGTATATACCAGATTAGTCACCGCTATAGAAATGAGAGAAATAGCAGAACCGTATATCAGACGTAAAGCACATAGTCATCTCAAAAAAGGAAGGGTAGTGATCTTTTCTGCAGGAACAGGAAGTCCATATTTTACTACAGACTCTGCCGCCGCTCTGAGAGCTAATGAGATTAAAGCTGATGTTTTATTAAAAGGTACACGTGTAGATGGCATCTATACAGCTGACCCTGAGAAGGATCCAAATGCAAAAAAATATGATCATGTATCATTCCAAAAAGTCCTAGACTTAGGATTGAATGTAATGGACACCACGGCTTTTACTATGTGTCAAGAAAACGATATGCCTATTATAGTTTTCGACATCAACAACGAGAATAATTTGCTTGCCATTTTGAAAGGTGAGCATATCGGAACGGTAGTAGAAAAAGTATAATCTTTGCTTCCCTCTAATGTCATATTAGAAGCGTGTGTAGATTCCGTAGAAGCTTCGATAAATGCCGAAAAGCAAGGTGCTCATCAATTAGAACTATGTGGAAGATTAGATTTGGATGGCCTCACACCAGATATACAATTGGTCAAAGAAGTCAGAGCAGCAGTTAATATTCCAATTAAAGTTATGTTGCGTAATCGAGGAGGAAATTTCATCTATGATGAGCAAGATATCAATCAAATGAAATCTTCTCTAAAAGAGCTGATACAGTTAGATGTCCAAGGAATAGTATTTGGAGCATTACATGTAGATAATACGGTGAATATAGAACTGACCCAAGAGATATGTCAATTGGCTGGAGCTCTTCCGGTGACATTTCATAAAGCGATTGATAGTTGTCATGATATTATTGCGGCTACTAGGCAGTTGATCCAAACAGATATAAAGGAGATACTTACATCAGGAGGAAAGAAAACCGCTGATGAAGGTATAGAGGTACTTAAGAAAATGTTAGAAATAACACAAGGTGCAATTACGATTATGTCAGCAGGAAAAGTTACTAGTAAGAATATTTTTGAATTGCAAAGTTCTTTGGGAAGTACACATTTCCATGGAAAAAGAATAGTATCCTAATTTCATTGGTTACAATTTTTGAAGTTTAATACATTCATTTTTTACATAAAACCATTTGGAATGTAACTATGGGTTGAGGGAGGTAGTTTTAGTACCCAACGAAATAAACGTAAGATTTTTAAGAACCAATGAATCAATTTCGACTCGACTTTGAATAGGACAGAAAAGAATCTTCTATTCAACACTTATCCCCAAAACGTAAATTTAATGATATTGCGTTTAGGAGGGTAGATGAACAAACACTGTAAATTGCGCAGTAAAATCCGTCTGCTTATTTGTTGGTAAATTATTTTTTATCTAGTTCATGTTGATGGATTATTCGTCCTAATTCTGCCATAAAAGGAAAACCGATTTCATCATACTCATAGATACCATCGTTGTAGATTTGATTTTCGTTTACAGACATTGAACAGGTCAAATAAAAGTCAACTTTGTTTTTAGTATCTTTTATATATGCGCAGTCAGTTAGGTACCCGTATGCCAAGCCTATTTTATTATAAATTTCAATATGATCAGGAATATTTGGATTGTTACCAAACATGAGAAATTTACTATAGTTGTCGGTATATTCTTTATTGTTTTTGTAACACTCAACTTCTCGCGGATACATTTGCATACAATCTAAAATATAGGCTCTGTCTTCCTCGCTTATATTGAAGCGTTCCATTTTCGAAAAGGATTCCTGATCAATCATCCTCATCAGTGTTCTTTCTAAGTCTTGTATGCTGATAAAGTTTTTGTCACACATATTAAAGGGCTCCATTATTAATGAATCATTACTATCTAGATACCCTTTTCCTTTGATACAATCCTTATAGATATTTGTATGTTCAAATTTTTGTTGGGTACCTAATTGTTTGAAAATTTGCTTTTCACCATCAAAGAAAGTGATGGAATTGGAATAACTATTCTCTTCTTTATTAAATCCAGAAACACCTACTCTACTTGAAATATGACTATTAGTAAACACGCCCTTGCCATATAACTTCTCATTGAGTAATTTTTGATTTACTAAAGCATAAAGTCTATTGTAAGCTTCATTATCACTAATGGTAAATATTTCCTTTACGAATCCAGCGACAGAGGGTAACTCATTTATAGTACAGCTGTCACTGTATTGCGAAGTCTGAGGAGCTCTTGACGAATCTATTTTGAGTGGAGTATGTATGTCTATGGGAATTTTTAATTTAGATAGTTCATTCACGAATTCAACAGCAGCGAATGCAGTGGGCATTTTTACAGTGCTAGCAGGATAAAAGTAATGTGCACTATCTACTCTGTAATTGTAATGTTTGAACAATACAGTATCATTTCGCCTGTCTACAGTGGTGTACCTCACTTGTAATTCATACTTATCTGGATCAGACATTACTTTTTCTACTATTGGATGCTTAGAACGAGAAAGTAAGCTTTCGATACAAGTAACTCTTTCGTTACGACAAGAGTGTAGTAATAAGATGACGACTATGAGAATAAACAGTTTATTCATGAAGATTCGATTTTATAACAATATAAGCACATCGTTAACAAATCACGGTAATTCAGAAGCGTCTAGGTTAAACAAAACAGCCAACAGCTTACCTTAGAAGGATCAAAATGAAAAAAAACATCATCATGTATCATTCCAAAAATCCTAGACTTAGGATTGAATATAATGGACACCACGGCTTTTACTATGTGTAAAGAAAATAATATGCCTATTATAGTTTTCGACATCAATAACGAGAATAATTTGTGATACTGTCAAAAGTTAAAAGTCAATATATCCATGTTCGAATATCTTATCGTTTTAACATATCATTTTCCTGTACATAGCAATATGTTTCGCTTATAATTCATTCTCATTAGGTCGTAAAATGAGCTTTCGAACAATCGGGTGTGAAGTAAGGTATTACAGAACCTCTATTAAATAAAGCAACCCTTTAGCCATGATATGAGTATAGTAGTTAGAAGGACTATTATAAGATTAAATAGCCCATGTAAATGTTTTGGATATCGCAGAGTAGAATATCGAGTGAAAAACAGCATTATTTACATCTTATCTTTAAACAAAACCAATGAAATCTCACAACTTTCATTATATACTGAAAGTTTAATTTAATTTGTTTTGTTGTAAATATTTGATAATCAATATTTTATAATTTAACGAAATTATATTTTGCCTATAATGCACACTTTGTGAAGCGAAAATTAGGATTTTGTTTAATGTTGGTATATATTTGATATAACAAACGAACTAGAACGAGTGTAACCTGTAATACTTAAACTGACTTCGGTCACAAACTCAAATCATTATGTCTACAATTGAATTCACTAAGAAGTTTACGGACCTAAAAAGTCCATTGAATGCTTTTGCATATAACTTGACTAAGAATCAGGAAGACGCAAAGGATTTATATCAAGAAACGGCTTTCAGAGCTATTTCTAACAAAGAAAAGTTTAGACCAGGGACGAATTTTAAGGCATGGTCTTTTACTATAATGAAAAATATCTTCATCAATAATTACCGTAAAAAGATGAAGAAGAATACGATTATCGATACAACTGATAATATGTACTTTATCAATAGTGGAGCTACATTAATTGATAATGATGCAGGAAGAAACATACTGATGGATGAGCTTAATGGCATGATAGAATCTTTAGATGAAAGTATCAAAACACCATTTATGATGCATTTCACGGGATTTAAAGATCAAGAAATTGCTGATAAGTTGGAACTACCATTAGGTACAGTAAAAAGTAGAATCTTCTTTGCTCGTAAGGCTTTGAAAGATTTGATCAAAAAGCTATATGGAACAGAAGATGGCCTCAAAGCTAAATTAGCTGAGATCGCATAAGAATTATAATACGTGTTAAATAGAAGGTTGAATTCAGTAAGAAGAATTCAACCTTTTTTTATGGAATGTAGACATATCTAGTACTCAAATTTGTACCAACACTAGCAACACTTTACACAAATAAGTCAAGCATTATTCATTTGAGAATGTACAGCCGTAATATTATTCGGAAATGGCAAAATGTCCACACTGTATCTCCGGATTGTCCAACTATTTTCATGCTGAAACTCGCTTAAAACCGACATTCTTTATTTTTATCTGGATTTAGTCTAAATAAACTTTGGTGTTATAGTCCTTAGGTTATACATTTGTATCACCATTAAGAACCTGGCAAAAAACACAACAATGAAATTCTTACAAAATATCTTATTTGCATCATTAATTATTGGTCTTGCCAGCTGTGGAGACGAAGAGATGCAAAGCTCGAATGTAACTGCTCCGTCTGAATATCAATTTGACAGAAATGGTGCTAGTTCAGTATCCTTTAGTGGACAAACGACAAGAATATTGATGGCTGAAGAGTTAGTAAGCGCATTATCAGATTTCAGCCAATCTACGGAAACGCTGAATGAGATGTACGCTAACATGGACATATCTGGAAATGACGTTGCTCCTTTTGCTTCAGACGCCCTTAATATATCTACAAAAAGTATCAGGTCTAAAGTAGCAGCATCTTATGATCTATTCAATACAAATTCAGTAGAAGGAGCTGCCATAAAATCTCAAATCGCAGCATGGATTGATGCTCAAATCAATGAAGTAGCGATCAATGAAAATATTTTGGCTGAGCCAGGAGTGGCAGGACAGATTGCCGATGGAACTTCTACTAGATACATCAATGCACAAGGATTAGAATATAATCAAGCAGTAGCGAAGGGTTTGATCGGTAGCTTAATGTTAGATCAAATCGTGAATAATTATTTGAGCCCATCTGTATTAGATGACGGAGACAATAGAGCAGAGAATGATAGTGAGCTTACAGAAGAAGCACAATCATATACTACAATGGAACATAAGTGGGATGAAGCTTATGGATATTTATTTGGTACTGCAGATCAATCCAATATTTTGGCGACGGTAGGATCAGGAGATTCATTTCTTAATAAGTATTTAGGAAGAGTGAATAATGACGATGACTTTGCAACTATTGCTGAGGATATTTATAATGCCTTCAAATTAGGTAGAGCTGCGATCGTAGCTAAAGATTATACCCTAAGAGACCAACAGGCTAATATCCTTAAAGGATTATTGTCAGATATTATCGGTATCCGATCAGTATATTATTTACAACAATCTAAATTGCAATTAGATAGTAATCTTGGAGGAGCATTTCATGGTCTCTCGGAAGGTTATGGATTTATATATAGTTTAAGATATGCTAGAGCAGCTAACAGTACAGATGCATTATTTACTCGCGAAGAAGTAGATGGTTTTATAACGGCACTTATGAGTGATGGCGCAAATGGACTTTGGGATGTTACTCCAGAGACATTGGACCAAATTAGTGAACAGATTGCCGCTAAGTTTAGTTTTACCGTAGCAGAAGCCGCTGAATAAAAAACTATAAATACCAATCTCACTACAATGAAAAATTTATCTCAAGTTGTATTCGCTCTTTTACTTGCTTTAGTAGCAACGATATGGATCGGTTGTGGAGATGATATGACTGGTGGAGAGGATACTCCTAATGATCAATTTGATAGGGGAACTATGCTCGCACATTGGGCAGATGGTTTCATAATTCCTGGGTATAGATCATATTTAGAATCTATTGATTCTCTTCAAGAAAAAGCAGATAGATTCGTATTGAATCCGAGCTTATCTAGGCTAAATGATCTTCGAAATAATTATCGCTTTTCATATAATGCTTGGCAAGAAGTTAGCATGTTCGAGATTGGTAAAGCTGAAGAATTGCTTCTAAGAAATAACACCAATATTTATCCTACAAATACCGTAGAAATTTTAGATAATATAAGCAGTGGAAGTTATAATCTAGCATTGCCATCGACCAATGACCAACAAGGATTTCCAGCTATAGAATATCTAATTTATGGTTTGGCCGATACAGATCAACAAATTGTAGATCAATTTATAAATGATCCAAACTACAATACATACTTGACGGATCTTACTTCTAGGATGACATCGCTCGCTAGAGAAGTATATAACGATTGGACTAATGGTTATAGAGAAACATTTATAAACGATGATGGATCATCAGCCAGTAGTTCGGTCAATAGAATGGTCAATGATTATCTTTTTTATTACGAAAGATTTTTTAGATCAGGAAAGATTGGAATTCCTGCAGGTTATTTTTCTGGATCGCCTTTATCTAACTTGGTAGAAGCACGATATACACAACCACTTCCAATCAATAAAAGCTTGTATACTAATGCTTATACTTCAGTTAAAAACTTTTTTAAAGGAGAGTCAAAATATATCGGCAATGGCCCTTCTTTAGAATCCTATTTAGATTATATAAAAGATCTAACGGATGGAGCTGATATTAGTGAAGCTATTTCGTCTGCTATGATAAATGTAGAGACAGTATCTTCAGATCTTGACAATGACTTAGCGAAACAAGTATTAGTAGATAATAATAAAATGCTGGCAACATACGATGCATTACAAATTATTACGGTATTGCTAAAAGTGGATATGCTATCTGCATTGAATATTTCTGTTGATTACGTAGATGCGGATGGAGATTAGAATATAAAATCAATGACAATTCATTCATACTTAAATACAAATACAAAGGCTGCATCACTTGCGGCCTTTCGTATTTTATTCGGTGCGTTGATGTTGGTAAGTTTAATAAGATTTGCAGTCTTAGGATGGATTGAAAAATTATATATAGCACCAGAATTTTTTTTTAAGTATACTGGCTTTTCTTGGGTACAACCCATTGGAAATTGGACTTATTTGATATTTATCTTTTGCGGTTTATCTTCTATTGGAATTGTATTAGGTTATAAATATCGAGTAAGTATTGTTGCTTTCTTTTTAAGCTTCACATATATAGAGTTAATGGATAAGACTACTTATCTAAATCACTACTATTTTATATCTGTAATGGCATTTTTAATGATATGGCTGCCGATGCATCATTATTATTCTATAGATGCTTATCAGAGAAAAGAGCTAAGAGCGCAATACGTTCCACGTTGGACAGTAGATGCTATTAAACTATTATTAGGAATTGTATACTTCTATGCTGGCTTAGCCAAGATAAATTACGATTGGTTGATCAACGCTTTGCCTTTGAAAATATGGCTACCTGGATCTTATGACTTGCCTTTAATCGGCGGATGGCTTGAGCAGAGTTGGGTAGCATATGCCTTTAGTTGGGGAGGTATGATCTATGACTTAACCATACCATTTTTACTGTTATGGAAGCCATCAAGAAAGTTGGCTTTTATTTTAGTCGTCATATTTCATTTATTCACAAGAGCCCTTTTTCCTATAGGCATGTTTCCTTATATCATGATTATATGTACGATAATATTTTTTGATGCTAAAGTACACGAACGCATTATAGATTTCATTGCCAGACTCATCAAGATATCAAGAACTATATTTGACAACAACTTGGTAATAACATCAAAAAATTCGAATCAGAATTTTGTCAAAGGAATTGTGCTTGTGTTCTTTTTATTTCAACTATTGATCCCTTTTAGACATATGTTGTATCCAGACAATTTGTATTGGACAGAAGAAGGCTATCGGTTCAGTTGGAGGGTGATGCTTATGGAAAAAGCTGGTACAGCATCTTTCAAAATTGTAGATGGAGCAACTGGTAAAAGATTCTATGTTGACAATAGAGATTTTCTTACTTCATTCCAAGAAAAGCAAATGGCCACCCAACCCGATATGATTCTCGAATATGCACATTATCTTCGTGATCATTTTGCGAATCAAGGACATCAAAATATAGAAATCTATGTGGAAAGTTATGTTGCATTAAATGGAGCATTAAGCAAACCATTCATAGATCCAGCAGTTGATTTAACCAAGGAATATGACACCTGGAAACATAAGGGTTGGATATTAGAGTATTGATTTAATTTTATTGTATGGTCTTAAGACAGTACAGGTACTAATTTAAAAAGTGAAACGTATCAAAAATATTGTAAGCATATTATTATTAATCTTTCCGATAATTGTCTCTGCACAGTTAAAAGGAAGGGTAGTGGATGAGAGAAATCAAGCCATCCAAGATGCGGAGATATTTATAGCGGAGACGAATGATATCATTGCAGTAAATGCAAAGGGAGAATTTGAAGTATTGGATCTTAATAATGGTAACTACACGATTACCATTATTTCGTTCCAGCATACTACGCAGGTAAAAGAAGTAATTGTACCCAATGATATTATGATTGTAATGCAATCGTTAAGCACTGAACTATCTGAAGTTGAAATTACAGCGCGTAGAGAAGAATTATTCGCAATGAAGCGTTTACAATCAGTAGAAGGAACGACAATAAATTCAGGAAAGAAAAATGAAGTAGTGCTTATCGGCCAAGCCGCTACTAATTTGGCCTCTAATAATGCACGACAAATCTACGCACAGGTCGTAGGTCTAAATATATATGATAGTAACGATGCTGGATTACAATTGAATATTGGCGGTAGAGGATTAGATCCTAACCGAACCTCAAATTTTAATACTAGGCAAAATGGTTACGATATTTCAGCTGATGTATTAGGCTACCCAGAAAGCTATTACACACCTCCAGCAGAAGCACTCAAAGAAATACAGGTAATAAGAGGAGCAGCTGCTTTACAATATGGAACACAGTTTGGTGGATTAGTAAATTTTGTAATGAATAAGCCAAGCCCAAAACCATTGGAAGTACAATTGAGAAACTCTGTAGGTTCTTTTGGTTTACTTAATAACTTTTTGTCGATAAGCGGCACTAAAAATAAGATCTCTTACTATAGTTATTTCCAGTATAAACAGGGAATTGGATTTCGTCCTAATAGTGACTATATCTCAAGAAATGGTTTCGCTACTTTGGAATATAAATTTAATGATCAAACTAAACTCAAGCTTGACTATACTAAATTAGATTATCTAGCCAAGCAAGCTGGCGGATTAACGGATTTGCAGTTCGAAGAAGACCCTAAATTTTCTAATCGACAAAGAAATTGGTTTGAGGTGGATTGGAATTTGTATAGTGCTAGATTAGATCATTCTTTTACGAAAGACACTAAAGCTTCTGTGCAATTATCTTATCTAGATGCGAGTAGAAGATCAGTCGGTTTTAGAGGTGATCCCTCGCAGTTAAATCAAAATCCTATCACAGCATTGGACGAACAAGAAATTGATGGAAGCTATATCTTACCAAGAGATATAATTAACGGTACATTCAATAATGTGGCATTAGAGTCCAAAGTGATTCATACCAAGGATATTTTGGGAAAATCTGTAACTACTTTATTGGGAAATAAAGTTTATATATCGAAAAACACAAGTGATCAAGGGCCAGGAAGTCTTGATGAAGACGCAGATTTTAATATTTATACTACTGATTTCTCAGACTACGCAAATCAATCTAGTTTTGCTTTCCCTAATCGCAATGTATCCTTATTTGCAGAGCAAGTTTGGAGATTATCTGATCAATTAGAAGTCACACCTGGAATCAGATGGGAACACATTAAAACAGAAAGCGAAGGTGCATTTACTTCGGTTATCTTTGATATTGCTGGCAACGCTATTAGTATTAGTGAAGAAGAAGACAATAGATCTATCAGCAGAAATTTTGCACTGTTAGGATTGGGTGTAAGTTATCAGTTTAATTCTTCTTCTCAGTTGTATGGAAATCTTTCGCAAAATTATAGATCGGTTACCTTTAGCGATATTAGAGTTGTAAGCCCTTCCTTTAGGGTAGACCCTGATATTCGTGATGAAAGTGGATTTACTTTAGACCTTGGTTTGAGAGGACGATGGAGTAATATACTTTCTTATGATGTAGGCGCATTCGCTATTTCGTATGATGATCGCATCGGAATCGTATTTGATGATAGAGCGAATAGAGTCAGAAAGAATATTGGTCAAGCTTTAATTTACGGTATGGAAGCTTTTGCTGATTACAATTTGATGACTTGGATTAATAAAGAAGAGAAGAGGTATCGATTAAATGCATTTGTGAATGGAGCCATAACCGGATCTGAATATATTCAGAGTGATGTTCCTAATGTCGAAGGAAAGCAAGTCGAGTTTATACCTACTATTAATGTAAAGACAGGTATAAGAGGTGGTTACCAAAACTTTTTATTTAGTTTCCAGTATAGTTATTTATCTGAGCAATATACAGACGTAGAAAATTCGCAAGCTGCTCCATTAGGAGATAGTCGAAATGGCATTATTGGTCCGGTACCTTCTTATGGTGTTATGGATCTCTCCACTTCATATAGATGGAAAATGTGGAAGCTCGAAGCTGGAATTAATAATCTCTTGGATGAATCTTATTACACCCGCAGAGCTACTGGATATCCTGGCCCTGGAATTATACCAAGTGATCCAAGGAGTTGGTATTTTACATTAGCCCTTACACTCTAAATTTGCTTTCTATCAAAAGAATCTTTTCATTCCTACTGACAATGAAAACAAATTATATCTTGTTGATAGCGCATTATTGGATGCACTGATGGGATTGAGATATGTTTTATAAGAAGGTCTTAATTGCAGAATGTATTGTTCATTTATTTTTCGTCCCAAAAGTAGAGAGCCTTTAAATCCTAAACCCACTGATTTTTTATAAATATCTTGTTGTCCATTAGATAGAGTTCCGATTTCACTACCAGTTAAGAGTTTTCCTTCAGCTGTGGTCTTCAGATTAATGAGAGTGCTTAACTCCGCACCGTACAGCCAATTATTATTCGATACTGTATACCCTAGATTGAATGGTATGTCAATAAAATGTAATGTTATATCTCCTTTATCAAGTATAGAGCCAGATATAAAATTAGTATCAATTGCAGATCCAGTATTTGGATCTAAGTTCACAACCATTTTTGTAATTCCATTTTTCCTATTTTCGAATTTACTTTTTGACATGGTCCATTCAACACCGATACTTGCATACCAATTTGAGAATATATTCATACCTATTTGACTGTATATGCCTGTGGAGTACCAAGATCTTTCACTCTCTTTCCTTTGATTATAAATGTTGTGATTTTGAGCTTTCGAAAAGTTCAGAGCATGCACTCCAGCTATTATACCATATTCTAAGAATGGATTGAAATATTTTTTGTTTTCAAATGAAGAATATTCTTGAGTAGGCAATAATTGTCTTGAATAAGTCGGTGAATTTATATTTAGAGAAGCTAGAGGATGGTAAGTATTTGTGATTCTCATTTCTTCGTTTATCGAAAGGGTTTTATTTTCCTCTTGGATATTAAAAATAGAATTTTCTTTATAAGTTTTATCTACGCTAGTTATGGTAAGATTTTGATGATTTGGTAAATTATTGGAATTCTCAAAATCGTCTTTAGTTTTTGAAACCTTTGATAGTTGGTCTTTCAGTGTGCCAGTATTTTTATTATTCAGATTTGCTGCTTTTAATTTGTTAGTCTTTTCAATAGTTTTTGTTCCAATCAAATTAGGGGTATTAGAGTTTTTTATATCGTTATTTATATATTCATTAGAGTTGTTTTGTGTTGTCTTATCGGATTTTGGATAAGACTGATTTGTGCTGTGTAAGTATTGGTCTTGGTTTCCTCTAACCAGAATTATTGTAATTATGGTAGTGAATATTAATATTGCAGAACCCCACCACCAAAATCCGATTCTTCTTTTTTGATCTTTTATATTAAGCTCCTCTTCAATATTATCCCATACGAAATTAGGTGGCAAATCTGATTGCTCTTGAGCGGCCTTTCTAAGTTTTGATTCTGTATTATTTTTTTTCATTACGTAATTATTTTAAGAGACGCCTTATACTGCATTCGTATTGACAATGGAATAATCGGATAATTTTTTTTGAATTAATTTTCTGGCTTTGTAAAGTTGAGTTCTTGATGTGGATTCAGATATGTCTAATAATACGGCAATTTCTTTGTGACTTAATTCGTCAAGCACGTACATTGAGAATACTATTTTGTAACCTGATGGAATTGTCTCTAGGATTTCTAATACCTTATTGTAGGTATAGTCATCGAAATCAAAATCTATCTCGTAATTATGATCTATGGAATTCATTTCTGTTACATCGATTGAGAAATGAGATTTTTCTTTCTTGATCTGATCTAAACAAGATCGTACAATTATTTTTTGAATCCAGCTGTAGAGATTTCCGCTTTTATTATAACTGTTTATGTATTTATAAACTTTAATAAAGCCTTCTTGTAATGCATCTGCGGCACTAGCTGGGTCATGACAATAACGCAGACAGATGCTGTACATCTGCCTGCTATAATTGTCATAAAGTATTTTTTGACTTTTTCTATCGTTGCGTTGGCAACCTAATATGAGTTGGTCATTATTCACTAATACAGTATCTGGAATGATCCGTAGAAATCGTAAGAGTCATTGGTTTGGAGTATGTCTTTTCCGCGATAAGTATAATTACCTTTTATCACATCACCTTCTCCTCCACCAGAAGTAATTTCTATTGTTGCTGATTCAAAAGAGAATTGTCTTTCCCAGTCTGTGCTTCCATCTGGTCTATAACCTAATGCAAGTTCTCCAGCGTTTGACATATCAATTGTTGTTGAGCCTTCATTAAATGTAGAAGTGGTAGCAAGTAAATGGGTAAATAAGAAGAAATAATTAGTTTCGTTGATCGTTTCGAATCCTTCGAAGCCTTGAATAGATTGTCCTGCAAATTCTTGATTATGTAGATTAATATCTTCATACATTGATACAGAAATATTCAGGGCATCACAATTAAGTGATAGAAAATCGCTTAGTACTCCACATGCTGAGATAGTTCCTAAATTATTTTCTCCTGGAGCATTTAGCATCACTAGATTGGATGATTCTTGAGTAGCTCGATTCGTCGCTGTAAATCGGATAGGATTGTTATCGCAAACTATTACGGAAGCGTCAAAAGTGCCATTTGTTACTTGTACTATAGTGTTACCTATTTTTATGAAACCATCAGTAACTGGATTATCATCACAATCGACAACAGTACCATTTACTGAACATTGAGTAGTATTGTCTAGCTGTATCACGATAGTCCCTAACGAAGCATCTTGTAAGAGTGGTCCGATATTCATGCTATATATTTCTTCTGACCAATCACAATCTCCGCCGTAATCAAATATTTGAAAAACTAAACTTTCACCTTGAGGAACTCGACCACTAAAGGATCCATCTGAAGCTATAGATCCATAACAACAAATAAATCCATTATCTCGAAAGACTTTTATATATCTAGACGCAAATGGATTACCATCTTGATCTGTGACTACGCCATCTATTTGTACGTGAGGAATACTTTGATATATATACCACCAAGTAAAGTGCGTAACTTCTGCAACTAAATACTCGCTATTGGCTGAAGCTTCTGTTTCTTCTTTTACTAAACCAAGATTATGATCAAATGACCCAGCATTAAGATCACTAGGAGTTGAGTTAGCAGGAAGTGCTAATTTTAATGTAACCGTGTTTCCATCTTTAATCTGAAGCTTATCACCACTTGGTGTTTGGAGTACAACACTAGTAGCACCAAAAAATTCTTGAGATTCTATTTCATCATTTTTATTTAAAGTTGATAAATCACCAGGTAATATTCGTTGCAGATCTTGATTATCGTTTTCAATATATTCAATCGCTATCATGACTTCCCCTTGATAATCTGTTTCGCTATCCTCTAGTATGATAGCATTGGCTGGAAATTCTAGGACAACGCCTTCTGATGTAATCGTTGCACCTTGGCTACTAGTGAATGATTTATCAAATTGTAGTGGAAGTATTTTGGATCTAAGTTGTACGGTAGTGGTTTGCTTGGTTCTAAATGTTCTACTATGCAAATGATATCCATCCTTGCTTATGTTGAGTACATTATGTTTTGTATCAATATCTATATTATCAAATGTATAGATGCCGTAACTGTCTGTAAATGTTTGCTCGCCTCTATAAGTTACCACAGCACCTTCGATAGGTTGGTTGTCTTCAGATTCTACGACTCCGAATATATTCGCCTTAATTAATTCTGATTGATTATTGTCAGGTACAAATTCTACTGAATCTTTTTGACAGCCAACGATCGCTATTGTAAGTAGCATCATGATGACTATTTTTATCTTCTTGAACATATTTTTCTTTTTATTAATTAACAATGATGTTAGATTGAACCAGATTCGCCTATAAGACTGAGACTTTTAAAATTGCGTTGCCTGTTTTTCCATTTTTTTTAAATTGATAGACTAAACGGCATAATCAAGTAGAACTACCTATGTCAATAATGGTGTTTTCTGCTCTATTCAACTTGGCGCTTAAAATGGATATTAGGGTTTTGTAAATCACTCTAAATGAATTAGACATCATGAGCTCTGCTATAACCCCAGCCCAAGCCAAATCCGTTACTATTAATGGATCTAATTATGAACTTATCGCATTTTATTATCCTGGTCACGATACGGCTTGGGATGCTATTTATAAAGGGCAGTTTTTGACGAATTTTTATCCCTGTAAAATCGATATGGATCATAATGGTATAAAAGCTTCATTCCATACAGGTGAAGCCGCTTTTCAAGCTACCAAATGGTGGGATGATAATAGTATCCGCCATAATTTTGAAGCTAAGCTCACTGGAAATGCAGCATTTAAGTACAAAAGAACTTTAAGTGGTGCAGATTATAGTTACGCAGGTTTTGGTAGAGATGGAGCGATGAAGGCGGTATTGACTGCAAAATTTAAAGATCCAAACCTAGCTGCAGCCTTATTAGCCACCAAAGAAGCGTATCTATTAGAGCATAATTCTCATTTAGACTTGGACACTTATTGGAGTGATAATAGTGATGGTACAGGTAAGAATATGCTGGGTATTACTCTGATGGAACTTAGACAAGAACTCGGAGGCAAGGGAGTCCCCCCAGGATCATATACTGTAGCGGACTTCACTAAATTGGTAATGTAGTCACATTGTGAAATGATTTTTATGGTGTCTTCAGGAAAGATCTATTTTTAGCTCTATTGTTCTGCTAGACATAGTACAGAATGACTTTCTTCAAAAGGCTATATTAAGCACATTTTGGCTGCTTTTGAGGTGACAATTTCACATTCCGAGTATCAAACTGCCAATTCTTATCAAACCCCTAGAAAATATACTGCTCAGCACTAAAATAAAAGTCGGGTAATGTCTTCGTTACAAGATAATAATCATATTTTTGCACCGAATTTTGAGACGTACAGAAGTATATTTTATATATGATACGATTAGCAGCTATTTTTTCATTGATATTTTGTGTGGCATTTAGCCTATCAGCACAACATAATCATCACGGTCATGATCATTCTGGCCACGATCATTCTGGTCATAATCATGCAGGTCATGATCACTCTGGCCACGACCATTCAGCGCACGCTGATCATTCTGGTCATGCACACGGAGCCGATGGAGACCACGGTGGATGTGGACATTATGGAGACTTTGATGTAGCAGAGACTGCCATGCACCACATTAGTGATGCTAACGTATATAGTATCGGCCCATTACAAATTCCACTTCCTATCATGCTGAAATCTGATGACGGATGGGAATTAGGTATGTCTTCTAAGTTTAAGCCAGACTTGCTAGGACATGGAGATGGTCATGTAGGACATAATAGATATGTATTGCATGGTGGGATCGTAAAGAGAATTGCCGATGCATCCTTTCCAATGGGAGAATTCAATGTCGTTGGCTTCAAGCATGATAAACTAGAGATAGACGGAAAAGAGAAAGATGTCACTTATGTATGTACGGGTGATGCAATGCATTTGCTAGAGCAGAAAAGTACTTTCGACGGAGGTTTATTTGGTGGAGGAATGTCTTCTTATAAAGATTTCTCATTGACTAAGAATGTGACATCGATGTTGATCGTTTGTCTATTCTTATTCTGGATATTCAGAAGAGCAGCTAAAGCATATAAAAAGCAGGACGGAAAAGCACCTAAAGGATTACAAGGAATGTTAGAGACTTTTGTGGTATTCATCAGGGATGAAGTTGCGATTCCTTTCTTAGGCAATAAATGGGAGAAGTACTTTACATTCTTATTGAGTGTATTTTTCTTTATTCTTGGACTTAATCTTTACGGTCAAGTTCCATTCTTTGGAGGATCTAACGTAACGGGTAATCTAGCGGTTACTATGGTCTTAGCCTTATTGACTTTTATCATTACTAATGTGAGTGGTAACGCTCATTACTGGAAGCACTTATTAGTAGCTCCAGGAGTACCATTTTTTGTGAAGCTGATTATTATACCTGTGGAGCTTATGGGTATTTTTATTAAGCCATTGACATTGATGTTGAGACTCTTTGCCAATATCACTGCAGGTCATATTGTAATGGTAGTATTTATTGGATTTATTTTCATTTTTGGAAAGTCTGGTGAGAGTTTAGCAGGGGCGAGTGGAGCTGCTGTAGGTTCTACATTACTTACTATGTTTATGATGGCGATTGAGTTGATCGTGGCATTAGTACAGGCATTTGTATTTACCATATTGACAGCATCATATTTGGGAGCAGCTACAGAAGAAGCGCACCACTAATTAAGATATATACGTCATCGAAGTGATGACTTAAGAATAATAATTTTATTTAACTACAATCATTTAAAACTACAAAATCATGGTAGGATCAATCGTTGCGATAGGTATGGGATTAGCAGTAATCGGAGCTGGACTAGGAATAGGCTGGATCGGTGCTAAAGCTATGGAATCAATCGCTAGACAACCAGAAGCAGTAGGTGATATCAGATCAAATATGATCTTAATGGCAGCATTCATTGAGGGTGCAGCACTTATCGCTATACTACTTGCATTCTTAGTAGCTTAATAAGCTTCGAAGAGATTGTAAAAAATTATCTGACGCTGTTTAGCGGTTGGCTGCAGCGTCAGGTTTTTGAATTAAAAAAAGAGGTTTTTGCCTCATTATAATAATAAGAATAATAGCAAGCATATGTTATTTGTATTACTAGATTTTAGCCCTATTAAGCCAGATTTTGGTTTATTCTTTTGGACAGCTTTAATATTTTTAATCTTTTGGTTAATGATGGGCAAATTAGCTTTTGGTCCTATTAAAGACGCGCTCAAAAAGAGAGAGAATGATATCCAAGATGCTTTGGATGAGTCGAAAAAAGCAAGAGAAGAGATGTCTAATATGAAGTCTGAAAATGCTAAGCTAATGGCTGAAGCAAATGCGGAAAGAAGTAAGTTACTTCAAGAAGCAAAAGAGATGAAAAATAGCATTATCAACGAAGCTAAAGATAAGGCGAAAGAAGAGGCTAATAAAATTGTAGCGAATGCTAAAGTGGAGATAGATAATCAAAGAAAAGCAGCTGTAACTGACATCAAAAATCAAGCAGGTGTAATGGCTATCGAAATCGCAGAACAACTACTTAAGAAGAACCTAAAAGGTGACGCTGAGCAGGAAGGTTTAGTGAATACATTAGTAGATAAGTTTAACCTTAATTAATAAAGGCGCATGTCAGTAAGCAGAATAGCATCTAGATACGCTAAGTCACTCATCGATTTTGCTCAAGAGACGAACAAAATTGAAGAAGTACGTGGTGATATGGCTACGCTAGATAAAGCTCTAGAAAGTAGAGACCTAGTTATGCTACTGAAAAGCCCTATCGTTAGTGAGCCTAAGAAAAAAGAAATTTTCCAGGCAATTTTTGGCGATAAGCTTTCAGAAACTACACTTGGTTTTTTCAATATTATATTAAATAAAGGTAGAGAAGAATATATTCCTGCGATCAGTAATGAGTTCGAAACTCAATACAAAAAGATGAAGGGAATATCAGGCGTAAAACTTACGACTGCGACTCCTATCACTGAAGCAAATCTAGCTTCTATTAAGGCAAAGTTGCTCTCAAGTAATGAGACTGATCAGTCAGTAGAGATAGAAACAGCAGTAGATCCATCTATTATAGGTGGATTTATACTAGAGATAGGTGATAAATTATACAATGATAGTATTGCGTATAAGCTTTCTCAAATGAAAAAAGGTTTCAAAGGAAATCTTCACGAAAGTTCGATGTAAGTAATCGGTAGATTGGGAAACCAGTTGTTTAGGTATATAATGTTGCCTAATTCCGAATGAACAATAAATAAAAAAAGAACCAGTAAGTTGGGTTTGATTCTTCGATCACCGAATTTACTGTTCGCCAACAATAATAATTACCACGAATGAGTGATCAATTAGTTTGACTACTCTTTCACGAATCATTAAATATACAAACCCATGGTTGACGTTAAGCCAGATGAAATTTCAGCAATATTAAAGCAGCAGCTTTCTGGATTTAAAACAGAAGCGGAACTTGAAGAAGTAGGTACAGTATTACAAGTAGGTGATGGTATCGCCAGAGTATATGGTTTATCAAAAGCGCAGGCTGGTGAGCTTGTAGAGTTTGAGACTGGTACACAAGCGATCGTATTGAACCTTGAAGAGGATAACGTAGGGGTAGTACTTCTAGGTGATGCTGATGGTATCAGTGAAGGATCTAACGTACGTAGAACTAACCGTATTGCATCTATCCAAGTAGGAGAGGGTATGTCAGGAAGAGTAGTAAATGCTCTAGGATTCCCTATCGATGGTAAAGGAGCGATTCAAGGTCAAACCTATGAGATGCCAATCGAGCGTAAAGCACCGGGAGTTATCTATAGACAGCCAGTAACTGAGCCATTACAAACAGGTATCAAGGCGATTGATTCTATGATTCCTATTGGTAGAGGTCAAAGAGAGTTGATCATTGGTGACCGTCAGACAGGTAAGACTGCGATTGCGATCGATACGATCATCAATCAAAAAGAATTTTATGATAGAGGTGAGCCTGTATACTGTATTTATGTAGCATCAGGACAAAAAGCTTCTACTGTAGCGCAAGTATATAAAGCATTAGATGATGCAGGTGCAATGGCGTATACGACGATCGTATCTGCTGCCGCCTCTGATCCTACACCACTTCAGTTTTACGCTCCATTTGCGGGTGCTGCGATTGGTGAGTATTTCAGAGATACAGGAAGACCAGCATTAATTATATATGATGATTTATCAAAGCAAGCGGTAGCTTATCGTGAGGTATCTCTTCTACTAAGAAGACCTCCAGGACGTGAGGCTTACCCAGGTGATGTATTCTACCTTCACTCAAGACTACTCGAAAGAGCGGCTAAGGTGATCAATGATGATTCTATCGCTCAAGATATGAACGATCTTCCTAAGTCACTCAAGGATGCAGGAATCGTAAAAGGTGGTGGATCATTAACAGCACTTCCAATTATCGAAACACAAGCAGGTGATGTATCAGCATATATCCCAACTAACGTGATTTCTATTACAGATGGACAGATATTCTTAGAGTCTAACTTATTCAACGCGGGTATCAGACCAGCGATTAACGTAGGTATCTCGGTATCTCGTGTGGGTGGATCTGCACAGATTAAGGCGATGAAAAAAGTAGCAGGTACATTGAAATTGGATCAAGCGCAATATCGTGATCTTGAAGCATTTGCAAAGTTTGGTTCTGATCTTGATGCTGCGACAATGGCAGTACTTGAGAAAGGAAAGAGAAATGTAGAAATGCTTAAGCAACCTCAATACTCTCCAGTATCAGTAGAGAAGCAAATTGCGATCATCTACTTAGGAACTAATGGATTGATGAGTGATGTACCTGTTAATAAAGTAAAAGAATTTGAAGAGACTTTCTTAACGACAATGGAGCAGACTCAAGCAGATGCATTAGAGTCATTAAGAAAAGGAAAATTAACTGACGAAGCCATCTCTGCTATCAAAACGACAGCAGCACAGATCGCAAGTAGATACAAAGCGTAATATTCTTCGAAAGAGAAAATTACTAATTGATTAATTACTAATTAATAATTATCCATGTCTGGAGCATTAAAGGAAGTAAGAGAAAGGATCGTATCTGTTAAGAGTACTCAGCAGATTACCAAAGCCATGAAAATGGTTTCGGCTGCTAAGCTTAAGAGAGCGCAAGACGCAATCACGCAGATGAGACCTTACGCTGATAGATTGAACAAGATGTTAGTGAATATCCTATCTAACCTAGAGGGTGGAGTGAATTCTCCTTTGGCGGCAGAGAGAGACATACAAAAAGTAGCTATTGCGGTAGTGACTTCTAGTAAAGGTCTCGCAGGAGCTTTCAACACAAATATTATCAAATCTGCTGTTGCCAAAATCAACACTGATTATGCGGCAGTAAGAGCGGCAGGTAACCTTACTATTATATGTATCGGTAAGAAATCTTTTGACTACTTTAGAAAGGAGTATAGTGATTGTAATATCATCGAAGATCATGTGAATTTGTTTGCGGATCTAGATTATAAAAACCTTGCTAAAGTCTCTCAGATGCTAATGGATGAGTTTGCTACAGGCAACTACGATCGAATCGATGTAGCTTATAGTAAATTCAAAAATGCAGCACTACAGTTTGCTCAATGTGTACAGTTTTTACCGGTTGAAAAGATGGAAGGAACGAAAGCAGAAAGTGATGCGAAGGCCAAAGATTTTAAAGCAGATTATATATTTGAACCAGGTAAAGAAGAATTACTGAATCACCTAATTCCAAGTATACTACAGACGACTTTCCAAAAGTATGTATATGACACACATGCTTCAGAGCACGGTGCGCGTATGACGGCAATGGATAATGCAACTGAAAATGCAGAAGATTTGATGAAGGACCTCAAAGTAAGCTACAACAAAGCAAGACAAGAGGCGATTACGAAGGAGCTTGCAGAGATTGTAGGTGGTGCTGCTGCATTGGGTGGATAGGAATAGAGATGGAGAGATTTTGAGAGATCGAGATTGAGAGAGCCAGTAGGACTTGTAAAATAAGATATTAAAAGAGCTTCAGACTTTGGTTTGAGGCTCTTTTTTGGTTTAGGGTTTTTCAGATTGCTAAGCTCGAAGAGATTGGTAAGCTGAAAAATGACATGAAGCATTTTAAATCTTATTCTTTCTTTTACTTCGAATAAATTCGAATTGACATTAAAATTGTGAAGGGATGCTAATGAATGTCTACTTCATTAGCAGTAGTAAAATGAGTTACTCAAGGATGTAAATTGAGACGTACCATATGCTAATTGTATGTAAAGACTATTGTAATGTCTCGATTTCATCAAGAGATTGTAATTACTTCGAATAAATTCGAAGTGGCCTTAAAATTTAAAATTGACCGTTCGTCATTAAAAAATAAAAGTGCCATCAGGAATCAAAATAAGAATCTACATTGGATCGAATTTAAGTCAAAGGACTTATAATTTTAGTTCTTTGAAATATATAGATTAGGATTACCTTCTAAGATAAATCCTGCCCAATACTTAGGGTCAGAATATTTGTTAGATGATTTGAATACTTGTTTGGTTTCTCTTAATGCTTCACCGCAAGACAAGCCTTCATTCCATTTAGTATAAAAAAGAATCATAAACTCTTTAGTGGCTTCATCGTCTACGTCCCATAAGGTTTTCATTACAGCTTCACTTCCTTTTTGAAGAAATGACCGAGCAATGGAATAAGTGCCAGCTCCTGCCATATGTACTCCGCTACCAGTTTGACAAGCACTAAGATTTACAAATTTTGGGACTGAGGGCATGGAGAGTATTTCGTTGGCATATAGACGCGCAGTTTTACCTAAACTGTCTCGAAGAATTATATAGCTCTCATGCCTTTTTAAAGAATCAGAATAGGCATGAGAAGAAATATGTAATATATCTAGAGGCATGGAAATGTGAAAAACTTCTTTATTCATTTTTACTCCACCATATAAACTTGACTCTGGGAAAAGTGAGTGAATGTATTCGCATTCTTTGTAGCCATTATATAGTTCTGTGTATTGCTTTGAAGAGAGTGATTTGTGTGTTTCTTCGTTAGTATAGGAGAGTATATTAATATCTGAACTGGATAAGAAAACATTTTCGTTATTTAGATATTGATTGAGACTATAAGCATATTCAATATTCTTGTAAGGTAGATCAAGTTCTATCGATTTACCTTCTGTGTTTCCGTCACCTAAGAACACAATATTAGAAGAAGAAGGACAATCACTAAAGCAGGGTAAGAGTCTATCGGAAGTAGTCGAAATACTATCTATGGTAAAGCAATTTTTGGATAAGCTGTAACACCAATTGATGCCATTATATTCTATACAATTGATTATTTGCGTATTGTAGGCTTCTATGTTCTTCTTTATGGCATATAGCGAAATAGATTCTATAGGATTAAAAGATTCTGATTGTATCGATTGGTCATTAGTAAGATAATGTAAATATATCTCTTCATAAATCGGATCCTTGTAGTTTTGACTTTCTTTATGATCATCTATTTTTTGTAGTAAGGAATCTAATTGAATAGGCTGTTCTTTAAGTTTATTACTTCGTAAATTGTCTAATGACAATTGTCTTTTTTTAGAATCTTCAAAGAGATTAATTATATCTTCCGAATACTTTACTTGAAGATTTGGAAATGCCATTAGGTTAGAAAGGAATTGACTTAAGTTTTCTGCGAAGTATTCATCAAGATGCAGATCAGTTTTATCTTTAAAAAGTTTAAGGGTTAATTTTCGACTTTCTTTTATACTACTAGATATGGAGTCTATATAAATATCGTTCTTACTATTTTGATATTTGTACTGATAGATTCCTTGTTTTATCCATTGAGCATATGACTTTATTTGGTCTTTTTCGTTTTCATCGCAACCATCTAATTGAAGAGACGCATTGTAGTAATAAAGGCTAGAATCTATCTTGGAAATTGATAAGAAAGCATCAGCAAGATATAAATCAATAACTTTTTCATATCGAGAGCAATCTTTTGACTTGAAATAATTGAGTGCTTTGGTAAAACTTGTAATTCCTTCACTGGTTTTCCCAATTTTGATATTTAGGAAACCTTGATTAGTGTAGTAATAATATTTACTTAGGGGAGAAGAAGTGCTAATAGTATTTTCTAAGCTATCTAATACTCTAATGGCCGAGACAGTATCTTTTAATTGAAAATAACATAAAGCAAGATTAATTTGTTGTTTCTGTTGAAGTGTTGTATCCTTCGATATTTTAGCCTTTTCTACGGCTTCTTTAAAGAGCGATTTGGCGGGTTGGTTGAAGTCAAAAGAGTGATGAATAAAAATAAGCGCTTTAGCACCGAGAAGTTTTGATACTAATCTGGGAAGATCTTTTCTAATTCTTTTTATTTCTAGAATATGAAGTGCGAAATCTATGTTGGCTAATGCCTCGTTATAATTTGATTTATGTCTGAGGTAAACCGCCTTGTAGTATAATAGGTTAGTGTAATAGTAAAGGTCTTCTTTAGATAAATTTTTCCAATTGTTATTATCAAGATAGGCAAACTGTTTTTCTTGCCATTCTGATGATTTATTATTAATTGAATATATATTAAAAAGATTTATGATCGCTTGTCGCTTTATGTAGTTTGAAACATTGTCATCATCTGATAAGGCTATAAAAATTTTGCTTGCAGATGAATAGTTGAGTTCATAAGCATCAATTTTTGCTTCTAATAATTGAGTATAAGAATCTGAATTATTGTCTGTTACTTCAGTCAAACATTTAGTAGAGAGTTGATCTAAATCGACTATTTTTCCTTTCTCTATATTAGATTGATACTCATACCAATCAATTTTCTTATTTTGACAACAGGTAATCAGACATATGATGATTACACCACTTATTATTTTATATAACCCTGATACTATGAAAAATTTACTTTTAATTTTATTCACGCTGTTATTTTTAAGTTCGTGTAGTCATGTGGTGACTATGAAATCTGCGGGCAGCTCACTAAATAGCAATGGTGATTTGACAATATATTTTACGCACAAAGAAA
Organism: uncultured Saprospiraceae bacterium; assembly: GCA_937927575.1. Lineage (GTDB taxonomy): Bacteria > Bacteroidota > Bacteroidia > Chitinophagales > Saprospiraceae > UBA1994. Next base: position 26,145 of record CALBEE010000228.1, read on the forward strand.
AAGTGGCATACGCTATTATTGAACCTTTGGTACTTGAAGAAGAAATTGAAGATAGTCAAAAATCGAATATTTCGCTAGAACCAGCCACTCTAGTTATTACAAGTAAAGACAAGAATGAAATAAATAGTATTGTATTAAAACGAGGTAATAAAGTAGAACCAAAAAAATTAAATGCTTTTTATAGAATTGAAATAGATGACTTACATCATCCTATCGAATTGGATACGATGGGAACTACTCATCGACTATGGCATACCATGGAAAAACAACTTGGTGTGAAAAAGGTGGGCACGTATAATATGCATTTCTATAATGTGAATATGAATGCAAGCCCTGATTTTTTAGCATTGGATGATTTACAAGATGGTTATGTAGGTAGAAATCAAAATGCGAGTCAATTTTTCTATTCCTATTATGCTCATAGAAATCAGCAATACGAGCCTCTATTCAGTAAAACTCAAAATGTTATAGGCTATCCAGATACTTATTTTTATCCTTGGCAAACAAAGGAATATCTGTTAATACACGAGATTTCAACTACTCATTCTCATCACTTCCATCCTATTGCAATGACGTATAACCCACAAAGTGTAAGGGCTTTATTTAGTGCGCCCTAATACCTGATCAACGTATTGCGATATATCCGCTCGGAGATTGGCATCTGATATCTTCTTGGAGTGATGTTTGGCTTCATATATGTCTCCATTGATTAAGGCTATATGTCCTAGATACCAATAGATACTATCCGTTTTTGGTTTGATACTTTTAAACAATTCTTTACTAGTTTGAAAGTCTCTAATATCAAAAGCTTTTATCGCCTCATCTAGTTTAAGCCCAGTTGAATTATCACCTCTAGAACCCTTATTAATGGGAGGAGAATAATTTTCCATTACTGTAGCGTAGAGCTTAGTTTGTCTAGTATGCCTATTCCATTGATAATAGGAAACGGCCAAAGCAGATATAAGTGTAATGGTAATTATCCAAGGTCCATATTTACCTCGCCGTACGGGTGGCTTAAGATTTTCTTGTGCTAATACACTACGTACTTCATTCTCTATCAAACTTTCTGTGATCATCTTGGCTATTGGGTAATCCGCTACAGCTTGTTTTAGCTCGGAATTTTGAGATATTGCAATATCCATCTGAGCTTTCAGAGTAGGGTCCAAAGTTCCTTCCAGGTATGATTCTATATGTTCGTAATAATCGATCACTTATACTTTTGATAATTGTTTTTTAATGTATGGCTTATCAGCTAAGTAGGCCAATAGTTCTTTCATGCATTCACTTTTCTTTTTTCTCGCAACTCCTTCGGATTTATATGATAATAGATGAGCGATCTCTTTCATTTTATAACCACCAGACCAATACATCAATACTTCTTTGCATTTCACTTTCATTTCGCCTAGTACTTTATTTAGTACGCTTTCTCTATCACCTTTAATCAAAAGGTCTACTGCGCTTATTGTATCGTCTCTTTGTTCTATTGTCTTCTCAAGATCCGATGTTTTAAATTTTGACCTTTTACGTAGTTCATTGTACCAAATGTTTTTAGCTATTCCCATGAGATAAGCATGTAAGGGTCGATCAAGAGTAAACTCTTTACGCGTATGTACGATTTTGATAAAAGTTACTATCATATCATTGTAAATGGTCAAGGACTCTGTCTCCGATCCACCATGATTCTTTACATATCGAATGATCTTATCCTTCAGCTCTATATCCCTAGTCAGAGAGTATATGGCCTCTTTTCTTTTCGCTGGATTACTACGTATTCCTTGTATTAGATCAGCTGCTTCTTGATGGCTCACACTTAATATATGTACAGTTAGATAATATATGTTACTTGCTAAGTTGCTAACAGAAGTCCTAAGTTACTCCATCTCTTCTAAGCTGAAAATTCTTTTACATATTTCTTTATAAATCGAGTAACACTTTTATCAGGTCTTTACATATATCAGTGTACCCAGTTAGCCACTAGAGAAAAGCCGCAAGCTATACTGGATATATTCCGGAATCAAACAAAGATGTATTCATACATCATAATACAATCAATCAAATTGACAAAGCAGATTAGCCTTGTCTAGAGACAGTCATGTCTCATGGCCATGGATATGATTCGACGATTGAGTTAACCCTTTTTATAAACTCTTAAAAATCTAGAATCATGGAAATTATTCTATTAATCCTTGAATGGATCACAGAAGGAAATGGAGGTATTTAATCTTTATTTACTAGGTTGACTCTTAGAGTCAACCTATTTTAGTTTATGGAGCAACCAATTTTTAAATAGTACTGGATGGTAATCATCAATATTAATATCTACTTTTTTCTTTAGAGTAACATTAAGTAAATCTATGATCCTAATAAAATTTAAACCAGATTTTAAGAAAGTCTTACTAAGTTTTCTCTCGTTTCTCTTTAATGTTCTTTTCATATTTATAGAAAAATCAAATACAATATCGTAGTCTATTTTGTCATCTTCAAATAAAGAAATCAGTGTAAATCCAAGGGCTAGTATTTTATCTTCAGGATTACTGTATGTGTGTACTAATATGTATTTGGAAATATCTTTATATCTCTGATGAAAATATTGATTTCTAGCTTCAGAAAGATCTTTGTATGCTTCAGTGTTGTTAGTGTCTACAAAGTATATCCATGTATTAATAAATCTTGAAGTCTCTTCTATAGTTGAGGTTTGAGCTATTGTACTTATTAGATTATTAAATCTTGTAGTCGGTATTTTACCATTACTAAGTAAAACGCCTGATTCTATAGCGTAGCTATACATTTCGGAAATGTCTGACGATTTTATTTCAGATTTTATGTTGTATAATCTGGATACTAAATTGAGTAGATAGAAGGTGATGATAATGTGAACATCGCTACCGATAACAAATTTATCTGAGTATAACTCTTCTTTGATTTCTTTGAATGCGTTTACATCATATTTTTTTAGGGCACTAGATAATGTTAATAAGGATTGAGATAAATCACTTGGGTTTTCTTGGTCAAGAAGATCAGAATAATCTTTGTTTTGAATGATTTGACGATTATATATTTCAGCTTCTATTAATTTTTCCTTTTGCAAATGATATTTTTTCAAGCTCTTCACAAGTTTTGGGAAAAGGTCATCATGGGGATTGTTTTTTATAGGATTATCGCTGTAGAATTGATAATAGTACAACTCACTTTCAATTTTAGATTTGGCAATACTTAAGCCTTTTCCGTTAGAGATTTGTTTTAGTAATTGTTTAGATTTTTGATCCGCTAAGTTGTATAAGCCTCTTCTATTCAATTGCTTTACCAATAGAAGATCAGATTCTAACTTGTCCTTTTCCATAGTGTAATACACCATCCAATCCTCTAGCCATAAGTAGAGTCTAGAAAGAATGTTAAGTATGGATTTTTGACTTAGGTGAGGGAAGTGCTTTACCCGTATCATTTCGATTTCTGGAAGAGCCTCTAATTTTGCTTTTCTTTTTTGTAGAAATGAGAATACTTCATAGTTGTCAGAGTCCTCTGAGATATACATCAAAAGGTACTTCCTGAAGGATATCCATTCTTCTTTATTGAAGGAAATTAGCGCTTGTATTAGTTTTGTACCAATCATTTAGTAAAAATAGAATAGGATAAATGTAATTATAAATAATTGAATTTCAATAATTTGCAATATATAGACAAATTTTTTCATATTGGATTATTCGAAGTTTTGGTATTTGATGAACGGTCGACGTCTTGTTTTTTTGTATTCAAATCAAATAATGATGACAATGACTAATTCCCCTTTTAATCATCCAGTGAAGCGCAAAAGCTTACTTATTCCTACTTTTAAGACTATAACGATAGTCGATCCTGAAGAGATTGTTTATATCAAAGCGATGCAGAATTACTGTATGTTGTATAAGCATGATTCTACGCGAGTTTTATCTTCTCTACCTTTTGGTAAGGTACTCGAGATACTAGAGTTTTATAATTTTTATCAATGTCATAAATCTTATGCTGTAAAGTTAGATCGCGTAGTCAGCTATTGCAATAAGGCTGATGTACAGCTAGAATGTCATATGAGCGTACCCGTAGCTCGTAGACGAAAAAAAGAGTTTGTGGCATTGGTTAAAAGAGTATTTGACCGTTCATCTAGAAAAGCTGCCGTTTGTCATTAATGTAAGCATCTATTCTCTATTGGGTTTCAAAATAGACTATTTTCATTCAAGGCTATTGATTTTAGATTGTCTCATGTTGACTTAACCCTTTTATGAATCCGCAAGAGTCTAAGAATATCTTGATTCCTACGTTTAGTAGTATCACTCTAGTAAACCCGTATGATGTATTGTTCGTAAAAGCAATGCAAAACTACTGCACCGTCCATCTGCAAGAAGGCCATCAAATTCTTGCTTCTATTTCATTTAAAACTACATTGGCGTTATTTGACAAGTATAATTTCTATCGTTGTCATAGATCTTATGCCGTACAAATATCTAAGGTGGTGCGCTATTTGAAAAATGGAAACGTAGAGTTAGAAGGAAAAGTATTGGTGCCAGTGGCAAGAAGAAGAAAGATGGAGTTTTTGGAGATGATAGAAAAGGGCAGTTAACTGACGGTTTAGAGTGAGACTCAAGAATGTATTAAATCAACATCTTAGTATTTCCAATGTAAAGAAGATTTGGAAAAGATAGATATTTTTTAGAGATTGGAGGAAACGAAAAAAAACATGCCTACACTAAAACAAATTTTGACTGGGTTGAAAAAAAGTAAAATGCCTAGTTCGGGTTTTGTGCCTGTCAATATTATTAAGAAAAAGATAGGAATTATTTATAAGACGGATGTAATAACGGCATTGCTTGATTTAGACAATTCGGATATTATTGCCTATAATATAAAAATCACTGAAAATTTTGATTTAGCTTTTGAAGGTATAGGTTATATAGCAGGAACTTCTGATTACGAAGTAAAAATTCCTTACGTACAATCGGCGGATTTTCAAATTTGTGAAATGCAGTCTGATATTAGATGGGATTATGATGTCTGTCCTATAAAAATCAGTAATAGAATATTTGAAGGTGAAACATCCATTGATAAAATTATGGTGAGTAGGGAAAATTTGAAATTCCTTTTAGTAGGCTCAACAGAGGTTTGTTTTTCTGGAGCACATATTGATTTATTAACAAGTAAGTATTATTCAGATTCCCCAGAGATCAAGAATAAAAGCAGACACTTTACGCTAAAGATTGAAAGTAATGACAAAAAACCCTATCATAATACTATAATTGATAGTCATGCTAAAACTGAACAAATGATGGTTCCGGGAATTCTTGTTGCATCTCCTTGTCCACCTATTTGGAGACCAGGATAAATGTATGTCACTAAATTTAGCAGGAATATTTCTTTGGTTTCAAGTTCTTAGTATTAGCGATTTACCAGATACGGAATACAATTCATTTGTAAGTGTCGATAATAATTCTTGTCTATGGGTGTCTAGTTCTAATGGTATAAGTAGGTATTGTGGAAGTGAACTAAAATCCTATACTCGTTTTAATTCTGGGATGAGTGGAGATTTCGTTCAAAGTAAAGTTTTCGAAGATGAAAATAGTATTAAGTATTTTACTACTACTAATCAATTAAATTTTATAGATGACAATGATACGATAAGAACTATATCTTTAACTTATAATGATGAAATTCTTAAAAGTGATTATCACATTTTTGACATAGATACAATTTCACAAATATTATATTTTTCTAGCGATAAAAAACTTTTTAAAGTATATTATAATAAAAATTATAAGTTAGAGTTAATATCTAACTCTGATTCTAGGGTTTTCTCAATTTCTAAAGATAGACAAACCATTGTCGGATCTCCGTGGTTATATAGCGAGGGTTTGGAAATTTTTAAGAATGTTGATGGGAATTGGAAATGTAATCAATATTTAGAATCTATTTGTATAGATGGCAATTGTAGGAAACCTATTATTCAACAAGTATTGTTAGTAGATGATGTAATATACTGCACATCTAATTTGGGTCTTGTTCTTTATAATTTGAATGGAGAATTATTAAGCAATTATCATTTCGAATTTCTTGTTAATAACTTGGCAGCTTCTAGTGATAAATTATATATATCAACAGAGGGAGATGGTGTATATGTTTTAGATTTTGAAAGTCAAAGTATTGGTAAGGATAATTATATTAGTTCTTTAATTGCTAACGATTCCCCAAGAGAATTACATTTTATAAACGGTGATTTGATTGTTTCCTTTTCAGGAATGGATCCTCAAATATTTAATTTAAATACTATTATTACTGAGCCAAATACAGCATTCACTAAAATCCACGATATGCAAGCTATCGATGATATAATCTATGTTATTGATAAAGAATATTTATTTCGTTGGGATATAGAAAGTCAGAAGATAGACACTCTTTTTAGGAATTATAATGGTACGCCATTTTATAGAATAGCAAGAAACGATAAATCTATTTTGTTTGGTAGTACTACTAAGTTGTATAGTTACGATTTAGAAGCCAGTACCGTTAGCGATGTCTTATTAGATGAAGAGATTCAGATTGTAGATTTATATAATCTTAAGAATGATGTATTCCTAGTCACAAACAAAGGTTGCTATGTTTATAATAATGAGTTAGAATCTTTTGTATATATACAAGAAGACTGGAATACAGGAAGCGTCGACTTTTACTTTGAAGAAGAGAATTTTAGAATTATATGTGAAACGAATGGGGATGTTTATCGACTACGAAATGATAGTACGTTATTTATACGCAATCTAGGATACGTTTTTGATATTGATTTAGTTGAATCTGACATCTATATTTCTTCTTCGAAAGGATTTTATTTATTACAAAAGAATAAGATGACTGAGTTATTTTCTGAAAGTTATAAATTGAAAGGAGATGTAATTTATAATTTTACTAAGGAATATTGCGGTCATCATTATATTACTACTAATACTGGTTTGTATAGTATCGATACTTCGTTTAATATTCTGCAAAAATTATTTATTACTAGTACTGGTAGAATAGGGAAAAAGAATATTGTGGGGTTAGGTGATAGAGTTTATGTAAATTCAATCACTGATGTCATTTCTTTTAATCCTTGTCAGATAAATCAGGATATTGCATCACCTGTTTTATTTACGAATTATGTTGAAGTAGATGGTAATAGCTATATTCTTAAAGAGGACAATGAAATTATATTAAATTCTGATTATCAGTCTCTATTATTTAGTTTTGGAGTTACTGACTTTAGCGGAGAGCCGAAATATAAAATGAAATATTTAGATGTAGAAAGTAATATTACATACTTCTCTCGTACGGAATCCATAGAGTTTTCAAGGTTAAGTTCTGGATCGCATAATTATATTTTCTCAGGTATTGGAGGAAACCTTTCGCTCAGTAATGCAATTAATTTTAACATCACAGTCCTCCCTCCGTTCCACCAGACATGGTGGTTCCGCTCTCTTGCGATTTTGGGACTTATAGGAATAGGTGTCTTTATCAGTTATCTACGGACAAGACAAAAACTCAAACGGCAACAAATACTTATAGATCGTCAAGAAGCCTTACAATCACA
>CALBEE010000229.1 GCA_937927575.1 uncultured Saprospiraceae bacterium
TTAGCACCGACCTCTAATTTCATTGATTTTGGTAGTGGTTGTACATAATCAATCTGTAATGTTGTTTCTAAATTATCGCCATCATTATTAACTTGTTCTGATCTATCCAGTAAATCAAAAAGATTATAATCTTCCACTAAATCATAATTTTGATTCTGAACATTTCCTGAAAGTTGAAAAGCCATAGTGAGCTCTTTTACATCATCATCTTCAAATTTTCTGGTATAATCGGTACTCCAATCAAATCCACTATTCAATGTTTCTGTGACATTCCTTCGAGTCCATTTATCATCAAAAACCTCCCCTTGTATAAGATTAGTTGGATCAAATAGCGTCGCAGTACTATTGGCGTCTGTATCAAATCCAAATCCCCTCAGAGAGAAAGAACTATTAAAGGCGTTATAAGCATTTAAATCATAGAATGCAGAAAGAGAACCATTAAACCCAAGTCTACTTGTTTCAGTGATACCATTTTGAACATATTCACTTTCTCCTCCCATAACCTCAGCTGTTCTCAAGAATGAATTGACGCCATCCACTGGTACTGAATAAAAAATCGAGGTATTAGCTGTCAGTCCAAATCTACCTTTTCCTGCATTAATATTTACAAATGCATTATTTTGTCGATTACCAACTGATCCATTAATCGATCCAGCAAGTCCTTCTAATTCTGTACGCTTTGTAATGATATTAATAATTCCTCCGCTACCTTCGCCATCATATTTTGCACCAGGAGACGTTATAACTTCTACTTTTTTAATTTGATCAGCCGGAAACATTTTTAATGCATCAGCTACGTTAGAAGAAAACATACCACTCGGTTTTCCGTTTATCAATATCTGTACATTTTGCGATCCTCTAAGAGATACGTTACCATCTAAATCGACTGATAATGTGGGTACCTTTCGAAGAACATCTGTTGCATCTCCTCCAGCAATACTCGAATCATCTTCAGCATTAAAAACTAATTTATCTGGCTTATTTTCGATTAAAGCTCTTTTCTCAGTAATACTAACTCCATCCAATACGATCGATGATGGTACTAAATAAATTGTTTTTAGATCTACATCTGGATTCTTTAAAGTCGTCTCGACATCACGAATTATCTTTTCCTTATACCCTAAGAAGCTAATATATAAATCATATTTACCTGTAGAAACCTCGCCTATTTTCCATGATCCATTTTCTTCAGAAAGTACGCCATCTAGATTAGTATCTGTGCCACCTCTCTTCATACTAATTGTAGCATATGGTACTGCGGCATTGGTTGTAGAATCTTTTAATACTCCTTCTATTTTTCCTTTTATCGACTTTTTCTTTTTTCCACCCCAATTGCCGAACTGGCTATAAGAAATGAATGTACTTAATAATAATACACAGGTAAATAATTGTTTCATTGTAGTTGATTGATTGACTTAATGTCTAATTTCTAAACATCATAGAGAAATGACAACAGTGATAGACGTAACTATGTTTTTGATCGACTTAAATACTTAATTATCTTCTAGAGATTATTCCGACATATCTAAAACTTCCATCAAAGTCCGGAAAGCTACGTATTTGCCGCTATATCTCTTTGCGTGCTCTGCTTGGAGTGCTTGCGAATGATCATCCTGATAATCTTTATAAGCTTGCATGTTGGGCGCTAAGTACTGAATTGAATAAGTTACTCCTGTTTCATTTTCAGCTTCAATGATTCGTTGTAATTGATAGCTCAGAAATTTTCCAGTGGCCATCACATCCGGAATATGAGTAGACTTCATCCATTCCACCCATTCTTCATGAGTATTATTATCAATATTTACTGTAACATTATAAAGTATTCTATTCATGCTTTTTTATCTTTTTAATCACAAATCAAATGTCTATATCAACTCCTGCAATTTCAAGTGTTTTTTTCAATTCTGAATTTGTTGGGTGAAGGTAAGCTTGCCAGCCTAATTCTTTTGCACTATTTATATTATTCGCATTATCATCGATAAAAATAAATTCTTCATGATCTAATTCGATATACTTTTCCACTTGATGATAAATACTTTTTTCAGGTTTCCAAGCATTCATTTTATGTGAATAAAAACAGTGATTAAAGAATCTATCTTCAAAATCAAAAATTTGATGTTCACTTTTTAATTCATTCAAGACAAAGTCGAGATGAATTTGATTGGTGTTACTTAAAAGATAAATTTGATACTTTTTCTTAAGCTCATCTAATAAGGTAAATTTATCTTCTTGCCAACCACATAACATAGCATTCCAAGCATCTACTACCTCTTTGCCTTGAGGGATAGGCTTACACATAGATTGAACCGCATGTATAAAAGCTTCCGGATGTATTTGGCCTTTCTCTAAAGCAAGAGTGATTTTTTTATAATTGTCTTTATAAGGAGCGACTATTTCCGTTTTAAGAAGCTTACTCATTGCTTCTTCAGTCTTAGAAATATGCAAATCCAATAGCACCCCACCAAAATCGAATATAATTGCTTTAAGATGTTTCATAGATCAAACATAATATTCATTTGTCTTCTCAAAGAATATGAGAAAATAAAAGAGGTCCACTATAAATAAATAGTGGACCTCAAATATAATTTTGAATACGATCTATCCTTATTCGATAATGATCATTTTCTTAGTTTCACTAAAGTCACCAGACTGAAGTGTGTAGTATAGTACTCCTACAGTATTAAAATCACTCTTATCTAAAGTAATTGTGTTTAATCCTGCTGTGTACTCACCGTTCACTGTTCTGATTACTTTACCAGCTACATCCATTACAGTTAATGTTGCTTTTCCTGCTGTTGCAAGGTTGAAGCTAATTGTAGTAGACACCTTGAATGGGTTAGGCTCATTTTGCATTAACTCATTAGCTACTGCTAATCCGTTTCCGCCTCTGATTCCTAATTGTACATTTTGTACTTCAAGGTTAGATCCTACGTATACCTCTGGAGTGATTACTCTATCAGATACGTTGATCATTTCGCTGATGTTACCATCTTTAGTAGCCACTGCTGTGATTACAAATAAGTCATCAGTAGTAGATACTGCTGTATTTGAATTCCAAGACATAGTAATTACGTTGTCAGAGATTACTCCTACATTGCTTGCTCCTACTGAGATTGCTTTTCCAGCAACATCATGGAATGCTAGTCCATTAAATTCAATAGTCATTTGAAGACCTGATACCGCTTTAAAGTCTACACTGTTTACAGCTATTTCTACCTGCTCACCTGCTACTACAGCTCTATCAGCTACTTCTAATACCATTGTAGCACCACTTCTTACTTCAGTAGTTGCTCCTGCAACATTATGTGTAGCTGTTGCATTTACATCACCAATCTTTACTGCTACGAAATCTTCGTGCATCATATCCAATGCAAGGTCGTTTACATTGATCGTTTCATCTACTGGGAAAGGTGAAGTGATATCAGCAAAAGTTTGTGTAGCATCTACAAATCTCCATGAAGTATTGTTAGTAAACTCATCTTGTACACCAAGTACTAACTTTCTTAGCTCAACTATATCTGTGGCACTTACTTTATCATCTCTGTTGATATCAGCAGCAATGACTTTATAAGGACTGTCTAGATCCGCTAAAGCAACAATGTGTCTTTGAATGAGCACTAAATCTAATGTACTTACACCGTTAGTATGATTATCATTCTTTTCAACAGTCACAGTATAATCTACATGTGCTGGATTATTTGCAAATGCAAATGCACCTTCGTTTGTAGTCATACTTGTAGCAGGATATTCTGGTATTATTGCTTCAGCTAATACGGCTGCATCTTTTACTCCATTTCCATTCTCAGTAGCTGTCGTTCCTGCTATAGTCATACGACTTGAAGTACTACCGCATCTAAATATTTCGATATCTCCTATCTCTCCTTTTTGAGAGAATGAAAAATAGTCTCCATCATAATCTAAAATTATATCAGTTTCACTATTTGGATCATTAGCATCTAAAACAGAATTATTTCCATTAACATCAATTCCTTGAGCACCATAAAAAAGGTTGCCCAATCCATTTTCAAAATAATTCATACTCGCCCAAACTAATTCATCTTCACCCACTACTTCATCTGATGTTACAGTAGTGGCTCCAAAATCGACACCTCCTGCAGAACTTTCTCCAGATGGGAAAACTAGATTTGGAAATTCATCAGTTACGAATCCACCAACGAAATATTGTAATTCCATATTCCAATCTCCATTTACTAAGTCATATCTTAATGTCTTAGAATCGTGTGCACCAGTCAAAAATTCTGTACCTCTTTCTGAGAACACCATTTGTGTTCCTGTATTATTGAAAGCAATATCAGTAATTCTTAGACCTACACCCATAATATTATCGAACTCAAGACTTTCGCTTCCTGCTGAAGGGAAACTACCATTTTCGTTAAGTGTGATACTATACATGGCTCTCTCTCCTCCTCCAATTCTTGGGAAGTAAAGTTTTTTAGATCCATCTTCACTGTTTAATCCAACTGCCCATACCTGCTCAGCCGCTGAAACAATTCCTGCTTCGCCATCATCAGCACCCCAAGGATCGTACGTCTCCATTACAACTCCAGAAGCATTTATTCTGTAGATCATTCCATCTTCCAAGTTACTAGCATATAGCATGCTATTGTCCTGACAGAAAGCAATATTACCAATACCATTTAATGGTCCTCCTGTATTAGGAAGCTCTACAAATGGCTGAGCAAAGAAATCATTGCTTCCAGAGGCAACAAAGATTTGACCAGGACCGAATGGATCACTATCAAATTGTGTATTGTATACATCAGAAGCTGCTAAATAAACAGTTCCATCAGAATTCAATGCAATACCGAATACTTGGCCTATTTCGTCTATAGTCCAATTGGCTGGGTGAATTACTTCGATATTCGCTGCCCAATCTGCACCAACTGGAGCATCTTGAGTAGATCTGATATCATGAATAACACCCACATCTCCACCAGTCCCTGCAGCGGCATTACATGTACTTACAGACCATCCTGTAAAATCATTAGGAACACAATTCGCTGGTTCAACATCCTCACAACCTTCTCCATCAACAGTTAAAGTAACTGTACAGAAGTCAGCGTTTCCATACTCATCCCATACATATACATCAACAGATTGTACTCCACATTCTGTGAATACCATCGCACTACTGTTTTGATCAGGATCATAGCTATTATCATCCTCTGGTGGTGTAGAAGAGAAAGTGAATCTTAGATCATCTTGCTCTGTACAGTTGTCAAATGCGCCTAGATCGAAATCTATTGCCCATAATTCAACGCCACCGTTAGCCATTAATGCTGTACTTAATGATACACAGTATGGTGTCGGTGCTTTCTTGTCTACTACCATGAATGTAGTCTCACATGATGCTACGTTTCCACATCCGTCTGTTACTTTCCATGTCACGATGTGATTAAACATACTTGACTCGATAACT
>CALBEE010000230.1 GCA_937927575.1 uncultured Saprospiraceae bacterium
TCGATAGGTTACGTGCTTGGAATACGGATTAAACACTTAACTACGACAAAATTAAAAATTAATATTACAAAATATAATAATATGTATCCTGCAGAACTAGTAAAACCAATGTCTCAAGATTTGACTGACTTTGGATTCACCGGCTTAGAAACGACAGAATCAGTAGTAGAAGCATTAGAACAAAAGGAAGGCACTACACTTTTAGTAGTGAATTCAGTATGTGGCTGTGCCGCTGCTAATGCAAGACCTGCGGCCAAAATATCTATTCAAGGTGAAAACAAACCGGATAATTGTTACACCGTATTTGCTGGAGTAAATAAAGAAGCAACAGAAAAAGCAAGGGAATATCTTCTTCCATATCCTCCTTCTTCTCCTGCCATTGCATTGTTTAAAGATGGTAAATTAGTACACATGATCGAACGACATCATATTGAGGGCAGATCAGCTCAGGCAATCTCTGAAAACTTAGTGATGGCATACGACGCATATTGCAAGTAGACTTATATCTAAAATATACAAAAACCCTCAAGTTGACACTTGAGGGTTTTTTGTTTTATACATCATCCATATCGTAGGACTTAATTGAGAAAGCGATCAAATTTCTTTGGTACTTCAGACTCAAATTTCATTTCTTTATTAGTAATGGGGTGTATAAGTGATAAAGCATAGCAATGTAGATATAGCCCTTTACCAGGATTGTCTCTCGGGTATAATAAGTCTCCTACAACGGTATGTCCAATAGAATGAAGGTGGACACGAATCTGATTCTTTCTTCCTTGCTTTATCTTTACATCCAATACCGCAAAACCTCCATACTTATTGCTAGGTATGTTTTTAATCAATCGATATTCCGTTTGTGCTGCTTTGCCTTTTATTGCTTGATCAATCATCCCATTTTCTTGAGCGGTTCCATGAGAAATTACTCTATATGTCTTATCCACAGAATAGCTAGATAGTTGTTCAGAAAGATGACGTTGCGCTACCATAGTTTTAGCGACTATGAGTAGTCCACTTGCTGCTCTATCTAGTCTGTGTACAGGATTAGGTCTCGGTAATACTGCGGCCTCTTTTGAAGCTTGCAAATTTGAAGTCATAGCATTCGCTAATGTTCTATGTTGATTTCCACTAGTTAGTAAGCCAGCTGGCTTATTGACAACAGCCAAATGGTCATCTTCATATATGACCTCTATTTTGATTCGATGTACTGGATGTTCTTCTTGAGATTGGAGGATTTCTATCAAATCACCTTTCTTGACCATGCGACTACTATCTGCCACAGCACCATTGATTAGTATACGTTTTGCTCTAATGGCCTTTTTAAAAGCTTTGCGACTGGGCGTCATGATCAGATGTGGACCTCCGTAATCAGATATACGTACCTGCTCTTCCAGTGATTCTATGATATGCGACTCTACTACTACAGGTTCCATAATTTTTGTTTTAGTATTTTTATATTCACAAAGGAATCCTATTCTTACTCATAATCAAAATAACTAGAAGGATGTTATCAAGAATCTCATTAATACTGTTGTCTTTTTGTTTTTGTATGCTCACTTTAGCTCAATCCAACCTGAATCTGTGCGGTACTTTTGATCATAGGTCTGATTGGCTTAAAAACTATCAACGCAACAGTGGTCTCATAGATACAAGAGGAGGAGAAAAACTCTATGTGCCGCTATCCGTTTTTGTAGTATCAAATGATGATGGTACCGGAGAAATAAGTCCTGAAGCTTTGGTAGGTTCTTTATGTACCCTAAATGAAGATTTTGAAGAAGCCAATATAGAATTCTATTTACAAGGAGGTTTTAAATATTTGAGTAGATCTGAAATGTATAGTCATGACAACACTACAGATGCTGCCTTTCAAATGTTTGATTTAAATATTCCAAATACCATTAACTGCTATATCGTTGGTACTGCGGCTGGAAATTGCGGCTATAACTTACCATATGCTGGTGTAGTGTTAGATATCAACTGTACTAATCCTGATGATCATACATGGGCACATGAAATAGGACATAATCTATCTTTACCTCATCCCTTCTTAGGATGGGAAGGAGGAACTGGATATGATGGAGCTCCTGTAGGAAGTGCTGGAAGTACAGAAACATTTTCTCAACCTGCTCCAGAAACTGTGTTATATAATTATACTTTATTCAAAGATTCACTTCTTTTAGATACTTTAATAATAGACACCGCATTTGTTGAAAAAGTAGACGGATCCAATTGTGCATTTGCGGCAGATGGATTTTGTGATACTCCACCAGATTACTTAGCTTATAGATGGACCTGCAATCAAGCAGAAGGTACTAGTATTGGAAACATGCTAGATCCTAACGGAGAGTCTTTTAAATCAGACGCCACTCTAATTATGTCTTACGCCAATGATGAGTGTGCTTCAAGATTTTCTGGAGAACAAATAGAAGCCATGAGAGCCAATCTATTAGATGAAAAACCGGAATATCTTAATAATCAAATTCCTGCCGCCTCAATTGAAGATCCTACAGTTACTTATAATTTTCCTATTGAAGGCGAAACACAACCTTTTGATTATATAGAATTGAATTGGGAGCCGGTAGAAAACGCTACACATTACTTCGTGCAAATACACCTCAACGAAACATTAACTGCACCGCTTTGGCAAGATATTGTAACAGAAACTTCGGCAATAGGGGACATTATTCAAGGTTTTGCAGAACGAGATGTATATTGGTCCGTTGCACCATTTACTAACTATGAATTCTGCACTGACTTTCAAGAAATCCAAACCTTCTTTGTATCGAATGTTTCTTCTACGAAAGATCAATTAATTAGAAATTGGGATATTATACCTAGTGTACTACAAGCAGGTAATTCTATTAATATTGAGTCTGAAGAAAACCTATTAGGCGCTAGCATATCGATCACAGATTTAACTGGAAAATTACTTATGGATGAAAAAATTAATGATTCATCTATAGACATACCTTTATCTTGGTCTACAGGAATATATCTAGTCCAAATACAAGTAAACACAACCATACACACTCAAAAAATAGTAATAAGATAGATCGATTTACAAATTATATATGGACAAAATAAAAGGTGCCTATCTCGAATTACATATAGCCGTCTTATTATACGGATTTACTGCTATTCTTGGTGACCTGATTCAGTTGTCTGCTGTTATGATTGTTTGGTGGCGAGTATTAATTACTTGTATCAGTCTATTGTATTTTATTCGTTTTGGAAAAAAATTAAGAAGTATTCCACGTGATAAAATATTTAAATTTTTAGGTGTTGGAATATTAGTGGCTTTACACTGGATCACATTTTACGGAGCTATAAAATTATCGAACGCTTCTGTCGCATTAATATGTTTTGCTTCCACTTCATTGTTTACTTCATTTTTAGAGCCAGCCATCTTAGGTAGGTCAATAGAAAAACTACAAGTAATAATGGGTATGATGATTATTCCTGGAATGTGGCTTATTGTAAATACTGTAGATACTGCAATGATGAATGGCATTTATGTTGGAATCTTATCTGCTTTACTCGCGGCTATATTTTCAACACTAAATAAGAAACTAATTGATGACGCAGATTCATACTCCATAACTTTTTTGGAATTAGGTAGTGCATGTATTTTTATCAGTATATTAATTCCAATCTTATTATGGAACGGTACAGAAATACAATTTATGCCTGTAGGTATGGATTGGCCATATCTAATAATCTTGGCGTTACTATGTACGACATTAGCCTATATACTTTCACTTAGAGCACTAAAACATGTAAGTGCATTTGTCGCTAACCTAACAATTAATTTAGAACCTGTTTATGGAATATTACTAGCCATCATATTACTTAATGATCATAAAGAATTAAGTCCAAGGTTTTATCTGGGAGTGGTTTTAATTGGTGCCATTGTTTTTAGTTATCCTTTGATCAAGAAAAAAATATCTAAAGAAGAAATTCCAAATTAAAAATTTGCTTCTCCTAATTTGATAACTAAGCAATAGAACAATTCCATGATAAATGACAAAATAAAATTAATGCTACAAGATAACTATACTAGATTATATGACTACTGTGTCGAACATAGTACACCAATGGATGCTCTACTTTTTGAATTAGATAGAGAAACGCACCTTAAGACTCTCGCGCCTAGAATGTCCTCTGGACCCATTCAAGGAAGAATCTTAAGTGTAATCTCCAACTTGGTCAACCCCAAACATATATTGGAAATCGGAACTTTTACAGGTTATTCTACACTCAATCTTGTGAGAGGATTACAATCAGACGGAACCTTACTTACCATTGAAGTAAATCCGGAACTTCAATATATATCAAAAAAATATTTTGAGAAAAGTGGTTTTGGAAATCGCATTATCCAAAAGATTGGTGACGCCAAACAAATCATCCCTACACTAGATTACTCTTTTGATTTAATATTCCTAGATGCAGGAAAAAAAGATTACCCTACCTATTACGAATTGATATTACCGAAATTGCGAAAAGGAGGAATTATATTAGCCGATAATATCTTGTGGAGCGGTAAGATTTTAGATGAAAAGATGGATAAGACTTCTGTTATCTTGGATCAATTCAACAAACAAGTAGTGGATGATCCACGAGTAGAAAATGTGATACTTCCGTTGCGTGATGGGATTAATGTAATTAGAAAACTATGATCTAATTCTCTATGGCTCTCTTCGTTTCGTAATGTCTAATTCCGAACATATTAAAAAAAATAGGTGTCAAAACACAACAAAAGTAGTAAGTCAAACGCTTTACTTTCGATAATATAATTTCACGACTTACTTTTCGAAGTTAGTCTTACGATTTGAAACAAAATCGAAAAAACACTGGCCTGAAATACTCCTTACTCAAGAGTAGTATTTCGGTTCAGCCAAGCATATTTTCATAAAAAATATGTGTGCTAAATTTGCGAAAGTGTGGATTGCACTTGCAAACACACGCAAGCAAATTCTATATCAAGTTTTCTAGTATAAATTATGACATTCCTTGACAAGCATATTTTCATAAAAAATATGCGTGCTAAATTTGCGGAAGTGTGGATTGCACTTGCAAACACACGCAAGCAAATTTTATGTCGAGTTTTCTAGTATAAATTATGACATTCCTTGACAAGCATATTTTCATAAAAAATATGCGTGCTAAATTTGCGAAAGTCTGGATTGCACTTGCAAACACACGCAAGCAAATTCTATGTCGAGTTTTCTAGTATAAATTATGACATTCCTTGACAAGCATATTTTCATAAGAAAATATGCGTGCTACATTTGCGAAAGTGCGAATTACCCTTGCAAACACACGCAAGCAAATTCTGTGTCGAGTTTTCTAGTATAAATTATGACATTCCCTGACAAGCATATTTTCATAAAAAATATGCGTGCTAAATTTGCGAAAGTGTGGATTGCACTTGCAAACACACGCAAGCAAATTGTATATCGAGTTTTCTAGTATAAAACCTCATAGGTTTGTCGTGGTGCTCCGCTGCGCGCGTTTGCTGCGCAAGCCACACTTTCGCTTCACACAGTACGCGCGTTTTTTCTCTACGAGAAAAAGCCACGCTTTACCTTTCCTGTAGAGGATATTTTAAGCCTTCATAGGTTTTTAATACTGCTTTGACAGATCCTATAGAAACTGGTGATTCAATTTGAAGAGGAATTTTATTACCATCTTTTGAAACCCATATTTTCATACGAGTATCTTCATCAAAAACTTCTCCGGCTACAACTTCAGGACTAAATTCATACGTGTCAAATTTTCCTAGATCTTTAATTTTCTTCTTGTTCTTAACACCTCTATATTCCACATCAAGATCGAATATTTCTTCATCAAAAAAAATTTTTACAGGAAACTTATGTCCTTTCTTTTTACTTTCAAAATCAAAATTACGTACGTGATATAAAATAGATACCATGTCTTGCATACATTCTCCCAAGTCCCATTCTTTAGTCTGGGCTGATTCTTTAGTTTTACCTAGATACGTATCCGCAGAATAAGATTTTTGATCAAAACTAATACTGTCATATTTC
>CALBEE010000231.1 GCA_937927575.1 uncultured Saprospiraceae bacterium
GACATATCATTGGCTATAGAAGTATTGTTTGATTTGAATACGAAATTCTTGAAATCTATACCTTTATTATTTATCGAAAGCGTATCGGCAGACATTTCATTAATCGAAAACCCTCTTTCATCTCTCATCTTAAAATACTATACCGCTAAAGCAATATCTAAATCATCAGCATATTTAATATTCGTAAACTTGAGATTTAAATCTTGAAGTTTCATATCAGAAATATCAAGACTATTAGGATATCGCCCATTTCTAGATCTACTCTCATCAAACCTTCTAAAAGTGCCTTCCAAAATTTCCAACTCTTCTAAAGTTACTAGTAGATTTTTCTTTTCAGTTTGCAATGGCTCTACTGAAATAGTATCTACTTCACCTGTCACTTCATCTACAATGATTACTTGCTGATCGTCGCGCGTAATTTCTATATCTGGTCGATCTAAGAATATTCTTTTTATTGCAATATTACCTTCAGGGATATTTACTTTATCAAACTCTATAACACCTTCCAGTATTTTAAAGCTTTGTGTTCTTCCAAGATTATGGTCTTGCAATTGATAATGCACATTCTTTAATTGTACCACTTTCAAATCCAAATTATAAGGATCAGATTCTTGATCGTCTTTTTCCTTATTTCTAGAACCTAGAGTAGCCAATAAGATTTCTACGTTACTTTGACTTTCATTTTTTTGAGTTACGATATGAATACGACCATTGATTAATCTGACATCATTTAATGATAGTTCTCTTGAAAAAACCGATAATAGACTTTTTTGCAATCCAACCTCAAGATGCTCTGAGTACAATAATGTATCTCCCCTTTGATCTTCGATGTAAAAGCCATCTAATTCTAATCCACGCCAAATTGAAAGATCTACTTTATCGATCTCTACTTTGGTATCCATTTTTTCAGAAAAATATGAAGCCAATCGATCAACGGACCAATTTTGTACCGCAGGAATTTGTAACAATAGAAAGAGAATAAATGGGATAATTACGATCAGAAATAGCAATCTCCAGATCCACTTATGCAAAGTGATCGCAAAATTTACTTTCTCTTCTTCTTTATCCTTTTCTTTCATCAAGATTTAAAAATAGGCATATACACTTATATAACCGTCTACACTGACTATTACACACAAAATACAACCTATTTTAACGATAGTTTAACCGCGAATCAAGAATGGTGCATAGCAGCATAACTCCAACAAAAAGAAAAATTATTGTGCGGCTCTTAAAGCATCAAAATACAGTTTCTTAGCACGTCTTTCAAAATCGATTTCTCTATAGATTTTGCGCTTGACACTAGGAGATTGATCCTCTTTGAATGAAGGGAGATCATCATCCACTCCATACTTCCAAACGTTCGCTAATAATAAGCTATTATCTTTTCGTACGTATCCTTTGTAGGGAATTTCGTCAAATTTGAGCTCTGTTTCTACAATATCATTCTTATTTCCTTTAGGTACAGAATGTGTACTTCCACCATAAGCTACTTCTTCGATATAATAGGTAGAAAGAGTTGGATTTAGAAGGTATTCGCTATCACTATCAAAGGTTATATCACCCACTTTTTCACCATTGAGGTACACGGTAGTTGATGGCTGCGTAATTACTATTCTTTCTTGACTCTTTGCGGCTACTGTTCTTTCTAAGCCCTCTTCAAATTTGACCTCTATCGACTTACGTGTAGGATTATCGATTACTAAGGTTTTCTTCTTGGTACAAGATGATAAAACAGCAAGAAATGAAATTAGTAAGAGTATTCGCATAATGTGATTTAAAATTTGCGCGAACATACTGAATTTATAGCAGCTCTATGCAGCAAAATATCGCAAATACTGACATTCCACTGCTATAGCATCAATCTGACTGTACAGACAGCAGATTTTAATACGAATCACTATATAATTAAGTAATGTCCTTATTAAGAAGTCCGACACCTAGACGTTTTCTATTTACCGCTATACTAGCGTTGAGCTCATAGCCAATGAGGATCACGAAGGCATTGATTTGCAGCCAGATCATAATAACAATCAAGGCTCCAATGGACCCATATATTTCATTGTATCTACCAAAGTTATTGACAAAATACGAAAATAGAAGCGATGTCAATAGAGATAATATGGTGGCCAAAATGGCTCCACTGCTGACTAAAGGCGTACGCTTATGCATCGAAGGACCATATCTATAGATTAATGTAATAGCACAATAGACCAATAATAAGGCTAAGGCCCATCTTAGAACAGTAAGCAAAATATCTACTCCTTTGCTGATTTCAAAGTAGTCCACAGCAGAATCGAGAACTATATTACCTACAATGACCAAAACAAAACTCATAAGAAATAGTATAAATAAAATGATCATCATTATGATGGCCACATAGCGCTTACGCAACCAAGAGCGCTTTTTATATACTTGCATATAAGATTTATCAAATCCATCCATCAAAGTCAGCATACCACTACTGGCAAAAAATACGGCTAGTACAAAACCTATAGAGAAAAGGCCTTCCCTACTCACTGCTGTAATACTTCGGATCAACTCAATCAAATACTCGTGCGCATCCTTGGGCAATACCCCATTTAGCGAACTACTAATCAAATCCACATAATTGGTAGTGAAGGGCATATGCGGTAAAAGCGTGAAAATGCTAATGATCGTAGGAAAGATTGCTAAAAATAAGCTGAATGCAATAGCATTGGCTCTAGTCGTGATATTGTCTTTCTGCGCCTCTATATAAATAAAGCCTATAATATTGTAGATAGGGACGCCTCCGAAACCCGGAATTGCAGTTCGCTTAGACCATTCCAAGATTTGACTCAAAATGGGTAAATGGGTAATCCAAGACCATATGGATTGCCATCTATTCATAATAGGATTTCAATGCTTCTTGCAAGGCGCTGGGCGTACTCACTCGCTTATTAGTATCCATATCAACGAAAAACAGTTTGACATAAGCCCTATGGCAGAGCTCCATTTGTTCATTGTATATCTCATGATCAAAACGGATCATTTTCGTAGGTAATTCTTTGATGATGGTCCTGATAGTGAGATTGTCATCATATTTAATAGGCGCCAAATATTTGGCTTCCATATGTAGAACTGGCATCATGACCCGATCTTCCAATTCCATATCTCTATACCTTAGTCCCAATGATCTTATAGACTCCGTCCTACCAATCTCATAGAGTAGAGGATAATGGCCGTAGTAGAGATAACCCATTTGGTCAGTCTCTCCGTATCGCACTCTTTTTTGATGGTCGTAGGTGAACACGTATTAAGTATGTGATTAAGTTTTACCACTCAAATATAATAGGGCTTAGATCAATACTAACTTATTACTAGCATTTATTCCAATCATGATAAAATTCAAAAAACCAACTTTCGAATAGATTACATTTAGATTTGGAAATATAGTATGGTTCTAGCGAATTTATGCTCAGCTTTGGTCCTGCTTAGATATATATAATTTTAGGACCACAGATATAATATTCAGAGTGAGAAAGAATATAAAGACAAATATCCTCTGAATCAGAATTCTCGTAAACAACTAAAAAAACGAAATACGTACGATACAATTTTATGTGTTTAATCAATATAAAATTGATGATATTACTCAACGACCTCAAATCCGAAGAAGCCACTCCATTCTATTGTGATTCCTCCTGCACCCACTGCTTCAAACTCACCTCTTACACTACCTAGATTATCTCTATATACTTGCTCATTAAGATAAATCAATTCTTCCTCATAATCATCTAAGTGTGCATCTCCACTGTCTATCATAGAGCAAAGAAAATATTTCAAGGCATCACATTGGCCTTCGAAGGTAATGGCATCTGCTTCTTCGTTAAGGTCTGAATTTCCACTTGCATTATGATCTTGATACATATCAGAAAATAATAATATATACCTTCCAGTTTCTTTTAGCACCAATTCAGATTTAAAATTATACTCACCATCCGTATATCTAGTATCTGCACGATACCCATTGGCAAACATAGATGAACTAAAACTTCTTGGATTGTAAATTTCATCTATATGCAATTCATTTGGTCCATAACCAGAACTATGTTCAGCACCTCCATCAAATCTATATAATAAAGAGGTAGGTTGAAATGGGAAATTCTTTATTTCAAATGTTTGCTGCGTCCCTAAATCATAAATTGAGTCCGAAAATACTGTACTTATACTAATCGTATCACCAATACTATATACGGACTTGTGCGGAGATATAGCGATAGGAATACGAATATAATGTCCTGCGAATGCTAAGTCATAAGGGCAATTTTCCTCAAAGTCAGAACTATCATCACTACAACAGCCAATGGCGAAAATCGATAATATTGTAAACAATAGAATTTTCATAAGTGTTTGTTTAAAAAAAAGATACGATTTTAATAACATCTTTCAACCTTTAATTAATTGAATACATCGTTACCATCCAAGAAAGCATCAAAGTCACTTGCAGAATTGGATGTATTGTTTAAATGTAGTGTTCTTAGATTATCTCTAAATTCTCTGATACTTTGAACTTCTTGAATTGGCAATACCCCATTAAGACCATCAAAAATCATCTGAGGCGTAAATCCTGAAATATTATCAAAGAATGACACCTCGGAATTTGGATCCGTTACAATATCCCATGGTGTATCATCAACCAAATCCCACATCAAACCTCTAGGAATAAACTTATCCTCGATACTGAACTCAAAATTTTCACCACCAGAACTAGTATTTCCATAGATAGCTCCCACATAATTCCCAACAGCTTCGCCTAGAGCCACCTTTTCAGGACTGCTGCCAAAATTAAAATCTCCAAAACTACCATATCCAAAATTATTAAGAATATGATTTCGATAGCCAAACCAATAACTCTCTCCCACGATCGAGTAATGTGAAGCATGACCTAACTCATGAAAACCTACTCCATTAAAAGATTCGGCTGACTCTCCAACATCATATTGATTGATGATATCAGGATAAAAAGGAGCGGTAAGAGAGGTTAAAAATCCACCTCCTGGTATTATGGTAATTAAATAGTCAAATAGTATTTCGTATAATCTTGAAGATTAACGACTTTAATAATTAATACCATTTGTTTCAAAAAGGTAATCCTTATATTTTATTAGACATGAACATAAGAACTCTGAGAACTCTTAGATCAAGTCCAGGCAAATAAAGAACAAAGGAAGCTTAAGTTTAAGACTAAGTTTAAAATTTAATTCAATCCATCTCTGAGAATCGGACAGGTCATACAATGTGATCCACCTCTCGCTCGAGATAATTCACCTGATGGGATGCTGATGATTGTATTTTCCAATCTGTCGAAATCAAAATTTCCTGATTCAGCCTGAGCGATGAGATCTTCGGCTTTTAGTATCGTATATCCAGCATCTCTAAAGGCATCTGCAGTGACATGATTGCGATCGTAAGTAATCCCTACTCCTGGTTTGAGCGTCACTAGATTACAGCCATCAGTCCATTGCTCGCGCTCTTGGTGTGGTGATTTTCCTTTACCAGAAAAGATGAAATTCATATCCTTGTTAATCTCAGCGTGGACAAAATCCTTTACTGAGGCATATACATTAGGTGCAGAACTATCCGCATGATGTACAATTACGTTGGAGCTATTGCCATCAAAGACCGTAGGCTTGAAGCAGACAATATCATTTTCAGAAATTCTTGTAAAGATGGTATCAATATGCATCATCGTCCTATCTGCTGGTATATTGATCTGAGCTACATGTTTTACTAATCCCTTCTCAAAAAGCACCTTACTCAAAGATTTTATAGCATGATCAGTAGTACGTTCACTACATCCAATAAAGACATAATCATTGGCTATCATCATGATATCACCACCTTCGATACTTACTTTCTCTGCATTTTTGGAAGGTGGAAAAGCTTCAAGGTCGTTTAGATTGATGATTTTATCATTTTCCAATAAACCATCAAACATGGGATGGTTAGCAAATATGAACCTTGTTAACAGATTTTCCCTTTGTCTGGCTTCTTTAGCCGCTTTAGTGATAATAACATGATCCTTGATGGTAACCGCTATATCGCGTGTAAATATGAAATTTGGAATAGGGTCAAAAAAAACATGTTCTTCGTCTTTGAGGTAACCGGTTATCAAAACATTTGCAAGCTCTTTCGGTGATAAATCTTTGAAATGTTCAAAATAACTAGAAGGCAACTCTTCAAACTCCAAAACATTAGTAATCAATTGATTACGCTTGGTAGAGTCATGTAAACTTTGTTCTAATAGTTGCTCAGTCTCCAGAACATTCTCAGTACCTATGCACAGTTCGAGCGTTTTTCTGAATATATCGTGTTCTGCTTGCATCTGTGGCAAGTAGACGATATCATCAAAAAGCAGCTCCTCTGCTCTTTTAGGCGATACTCTCCCTATACCTTCATCAGGTCTATGTATGATTACTTTTCTTAATCTTGCTATCTCTGAATCTGAATATATCATATGTAAAAGTTACGCTTTATTGATTAGGAGCTCTAAGGTAAGCGATTCGATTAAGATAGTAAATGTAAGCCGATATTATATTGCTGAATTAGGTATCAAGTCCTTATTTAGACGCCATTGACGGCATTTAGAGCTGATGATCTAACGTTTGTCTTGTATTGCGAAAGTTTCGTCCTATCTACTATTTACTTCGATCTTATATTAGCATCTTTGCGTATATTACTGATTAATACACACTAAACGCAGATATACCATGTTCGACAAGCTTAAAAAGCTATTTGTCATAGAAGATGAAAATGCAGCGCCATCGACTGCAAAATCGAATACAGTAGAACCTAAATCGAAAGAAGCCGCTCCTGTGTCGTCCGTTGATACTACGCCGATCAAAACATCAGCAGATTATAATACACCAGATGGTAAGGCAGATCCCAAATTCATTGATATTTTACTCAAGTCTATAGAGAAAAACAATCTTGAGGGTTTTGATTATTTAGAGTATAAATCATCCTTACAGGGATTAGATAGTATGGCCATGGACGAAGCGACTCGATATAAGTCGGCATTTGTGATGGCTAAGACTATGGGCGTGACACCTCAAAAGCTATTAAATAGTGCGAAACACTATGTGGGTGTTCTAAATCAAGAAGAAAAGAAATTTATCGATGCTTTAAAGAACCAACGTCAAAAGCAAGTAGTTGGAAAAGAGGATGAATTAAAAAGGCTACAAAAAGAAGTAGAGGCCAAAAAAGCGAAAATCAAGCAACTCGAAAAAGAAATTGCTAAAGACGAAGCTTCGTATAAATCTATAAAAGATGGCATTAATAAGAGTGCTGCGAAAGTAGAAAAGACAAATGATAGATTTATGCATGCATACAAAGTGGTATTAGGTCAGATCATGACAGATGTGGAAAACATGAAAAAATACCTTAAGTAGCAAACGATCAATAAAGATTAAGAAATTATAGAATACTTAAATGGCAAAAAGTAAATCATTTTGGGGAAGACCTGAAGGTGTAGTAGGTGGAATCGTACTGGGTGGATTATTATTAGGAGCTGGATGGCTAGTCACTACATTTGTAGGTAGCATACTTGCTTTTCTAACTACCACTGTTGGATTAGTGGTAGGATTATCTGTATTGGGATTAATCATCTTTATGGCTTTGGATAGTAAGACTAGAGCCTTAACCGGATTTATGTACAAAAGTCTAATGAGATGGATTACAGGTATGTTTATCAAAATAGATCCTATTTCGATATTGAAAAGCTATGTAGACGATCTTAAAGGGAATCTCAAAAAAATGAATAAACAGATCTATCAACTGCGTGGACAAATGCACAAGTTGAAAGAGATGATTATCAACAATAAGAAAGAAATCAAAAGCAATATAGAATTAGCAGGTGCAGCAAAGGCAAACGAGCAGAAAGCACAGATGATTCTTAAAAGTAGAAAGGCTGGTAGACTTCGTGATTCGAATGTAAAGCTTGAAGATCTATATACAAAGATGGAAGTGCTATATCGTGTGTTGAATAAGATGCATGAAAATTCAGCAATCTTAGTAGAGGATGTGACTGACCAAGTGATGGTAAAAGAACAAGAGCGAAAAGCAATCACTGCAGGTAATAGTGCTATGAAGTCGGCTATGGCAATCATCAAAGGAGATACGGATAAGAGAGCTATGTTTGATCAGGCATTAGAAGCGATCGCAGACGATGTGAGTAATAAAGTCGGAGAGATGGAACGCTTTATGGAAATGTCTGAAGGCTTTATGCAATCTGTAGATTTACAAAATGGTGTGTTCGAAGAAGAAGGTTTGAAGATGTTAGAAAAATGGGAAGCTGAATCGACTTCTTTATTATTGGGAGATGCGAAAGAGGATATTTTGGAGCAAGCACATAGCCATGAAGCTGAAGACACATTGGACCTTAATGAGCCCATAAAGCAACCAGAAAAATTAGGCAGAACTAATCAGTATGACAATCTTTTTGATTAAGCAAATTGTCATTGAAGAGAAGCACGTATTCCAAAAATTCAAATAGAAAAATTGCGGAAAATATAGCTGATACTAATTAGATTAATATTAAAAAATCAACTTTAAATCAAAGCCAATTGGTTTATTGATTGATACTTGAATTTCAACTTTTTAAATGAATTATAATGGCAGCAAGATTAACAGGATTTTCAAAATTACTTATCACCATTTTACTATTATGTCTGATATTTTTTGGTGGCAGATATTTGCTTCAACAAACAGAGTTTGGTAAAAATTTAATGGAGCAAGCAGAGCAAACTGCACAAGAGCAAGAAAGAGCTGAGGAAGAAAAATCATCTAGCAGTACTGCGGATAATGGCAGCGCAAATACTGCTAGCGAAAATAAAGGGACTGCTACTACTCGTAATCCTAACGATAATACATTAAGAGTACAACTAGTGACTTGGGGTGGCTATGCTCCAGGACTTTATTTTAATGAAGGAGCGCAAGCAAATATGAGATCCAGATTTAAAAAAGAGTATGGATTTAATGTAGATTTCAAATTAGAAAACGATCTGATCAATGCCATGAATGCGTGGATTGCTGGTGAATATGACGTATTGGTTCAGACTGCGGATGCCTTCCCTTTATATACCGCTCCAGATGATATTAATTCATTCGGTCCTAAAGCATTCATGCAAGTGGATTGGTCAAGAGGGGGAGACGCCATCATTGCAAAAAGAGGAATCAATAATGTAAACGATCTTAAAGGAAAGACGATTGCAGTCGCTGTTCCTTCTCCAGCCCAGACATTATTAATCACTTCATTAGAGGCTGCAGGGCTCAAATATGGTGATGTAAAAGTGATCAAAACTGCAGACAATCTTAAGGCCGCGGAGCTATTTAGATCTGACGAAGTAGATGCTGCCGTTGTTTGGAGTCCAGATGATATCTTAGCTACCAGAGACGTACCTGGATCAAAAATATTATTAACTACAGTTGAGCAATCAAATATTATCGCTGATATCTTTTTTGCTAAAGAATCATTTATCAATAAGAATAGAAAGATGGTAAATGATTTTTATGAAGGTTGGATGAAAGGTCTTGCCGAAATTAATGCCAATGAAGGAAATAAAATTAAAGCTGCTAAGTACTTAGGAGAATTGAATGGAGTTTCAACTGACGATGCCTTAGGAATGATGAGTGTTGTAAAATGGACCACTCATGGTGATAATGTAAACTTCTTCGGTCTCAATAGTGATTATAAGGGTCAAAAAGGATCCGATCTTTACACTAAGATGTCGAGAAAATTTGTGGAAACCGGTGATGCAGAAAAGATCGCTCCTACATGGAGATCTGTAATCTATACTGGAGCTGTCAGTGCTGCGCAAGATGCTCTTACTGGCGCAAGTCATGCTGCCGAAAAAAGCAAAGTATTCGAAGCGCCAACCAAAGCAGATCGAACGGCTCCAGCTATCGCGGCTAAGCCTGTAAGTATTTCTTTTGACACAGGTGCTTCAGCATTGACCGACAATGCAAAGACGATTATTGATATTCAATTTGCTGACGTAGCTAAATCATTTGCTAATACCAAAATTAGAGTGGAAGGTAATACGGACAATGTCGGTCAGAGAGCTATGAATCAAAAGCTATCTGAAAAAAGAGCCCAATCCGTAGCTCGCTATTTACAAGAAGCCTATGGAATGGATCCTAATAGATTTGTAATTGTCGGAAATGGTCCTGATAAACCAACGGCAGGTTGTGAAGCCAATCAAAATGAACAATGCAAAAGAGCGAATAGAAGGACAGAATTTCAGTTAATCGCTGGGTAAGATCTTTAAGAATCAAAAGCAAAAAAGTGCCCTTTCTATCGTTGTAGAAAGGGCACTTTTTATTTTATTTCAAATGTACAATTTTATCTTTCTATACTCATAGTGATCATTGAGCCACCTATTAATGTGGCCGATAGATCTAAGTCAAATTGGTTATCCCCTTTGTCGCTTACTGTCAATGTTCCAGAAATCATGTCCGCAAAAGATTGTGAAATAGGATCAACAGTTTGTACCAAAACGGATCCTGACGCATCATCATCACCCGCATCAATAAACTCTTTGATATCGTATGTGCCGCTTGCACTTATCCCTGAAGGTCTAATAAAATTTACACTAAAAGTGGTCAAAGTATTACAATCATCAGAGACCCCTGCTACTTGAAAAGAATAGGAATCGCCAAAATCAACTCCTCCTGCAGAAGTAATTGATTGGAAAGCAGATACCCTTACATCATCACCATTGATCTCCATTGTACCACTTAAAAGTGGAAAATTAGAACAATTCTCTTCCTCATCTTTTCCGCATCCACTTGTCATAAGTAGGTTGAGAGATAGACAAAAGAGTAATAATATTTTCATCGAATATTTCATTTGATTATGCATTTAATTAAAAAATAAATCGGAATACGAAAGATGTAATTCTAAAGTCGTACCAAAAAGATTATACAGTACTAATTTATGAAGTTTCATAAGCCTGATAGCATCAGACTTTACATCTAGACAATCAGATAATATAGCAGATCCATGATAGCTTATTTTGATTAATTATCTATATTCACTTTGTGGACTTATCAATGACTAATCAAGATAAATACGACTCTAAATGTTCAAAGATCTATTCCAATTAAGGAAAACGCTTGACAAAAAAACGAGCACTATTCTGGCAATCGGTGGCGTATTGTTCCTTTTGGCGATATGGATATTACTTTCAACACCATTTCTTGACAATCCAGATTATATGGATCAAGCTGCTATAGAAGCAGCCATTAAAAGTGGAGAAATGGAAAACACGCCTACTAATAATCCAGAGAAAGTGGCCATAGTCCCAAGATCAAGTCTACCCCATCCTACACGAGTATTTACTGCATATGGTGATTTATACAGAGATAACGATCTGATTCAAAACGCTGCAAAATCAATAGGTCTCAATATAGGGGGATATATCAAAGCAATTCTTTGGTCTATGCCTCTTGGATTTATCATAGGGCTCATACCGCTCTTTAGAGGTTCGTTTCAAAAAATAGTGAATGCCATACGATTTATTCCCTTAACTGCAGTGACTGTATTATTCATTGTATGGTTTGGAATTGGTATACCGATGAAGGTGAATTTCCTAGCTTTTGGTATTATGATCTACCTGCTACCTGTCATCGTACAGCGTATTGATGAAGTGAATGATGTGTATCTCAAAACAGTGTACACCTTGGGAGCTAATGCTTGGCAAACGGTAAGAACGGTGTATATTCCTTCTGTACTATCTAGACTATCTGATGATATCAGGATACTCACAGCTATATCATGGACTTATATTATAGTAGCAGAAACCAGTGGTGATCAAGGAGGGCTCGGTTCATTAATTTATAAAGCTGCACAGAGAATGGGTCGTATAGATAAGACCTTTGCGATATTAATTCTTATCATATTAATTGGTGTATTCCAGGACCGAATTTTTGGTTATCTGGATCGTAGATTTTTTCCACATAAATATCAGAATAAAAAGTCTCATCAAAAAGTAAACCACTTAAAAGAAGAGAGTGTATTCGATACAATAGTTGACTTTGCGATTAACATTTTAGGTTGGATATTCCTATTGATCTATCTGATATTAGCTGTTAATGAGTTTACAGGATTTCTTGGTGGGAAACTATTAAGCACCTTATTTGGGGATACGGTATGGGCAATTCATACTGTGTTTTTAGCGATCATCGCAGGTAAGGTGTATAGAATATTTAATGCTCAAAAAAGCAAGTCTTAAGATGGCACAATACAACAATACCGACAATCCAGCTTTTGAAAATATCATTGAGCTAAAGAATATTAGTCAATCCTATGATGGTGGTCAAAATTGGATTATTGAAGATCTAAGTCTTAATATCGAAGACAAACCTGGTCAAGGACAATTCGCTTGTATACTAGGAATGTCTGGAAGTGGAAAATCTACTTTACTGCGGTATATCGCAGGACTACAAGAACCCACCAAAGGAGAAGTGTTGATCAAAGGAAAACCTGTGTCTGATGACAATCGAGTTAGTATGGTATTCCAGCAATATAGCTCATTACCTTGGATGACGGTATTAGATAATGTCGGACTAGCCTTACGATTTAAAGGGATAAGTAAAAAAGATAGAGATCTAAAGGCCATGGAAATACTTGAATTAGTAGGTCTCGCAGGGCATGAGAAAAAATTTGCTCAATACCCTACTCTATCCGGTGGTCAATTACAAAGAGTTGCTATAGCTAGATCCTTATTGGCTAATCCTGACATACTTTTAATGGATGAACCTTTTGGAGCTTTAGATATTAGAACGAGAATACAGATGCAAGATTTACTTTCTGAGATTTGGGAGAAGTTTCACTCTACTATCTTATTTGTAACTCACGATATTTCGGAAGCAGTCTATCTCGGAGATGATATATACATTCTCAAAGCACAACCTTCGAAAATCGTTGAAAAAATAGAAATAGATCTGCCTTTGAAGCGTAATCGTGAAACAAAGAGAGATCCAAGATATACCCAAATCGTACATCATGTGGAGGATACGATGATTAAGGTAAGTGGAATGTAATTCAGTGGACCGTCATTAATTTAGGGTACTTATTTGATTAGGCAACTTAATAATTCTTTTCCTTCAATACTTCCTTCTAAAGTATCACCAATTTTTACTGGGCCTACGCCAGCAGGTGTACCTGTATATATTAAATCTCCAACATGCAATTTAAAATATTGCGATACATAACAAATGATATACTCAAAATCAAAAATGAGATCTTTAGTATTACCATCTTGAACTACTTCTCCATTCAGTTTGGTTTGAAATTTTAGGTTTTTCGTATTCAATCCTTCCAAGGGGATAAACTTGCTGAGTGCAGCAGATTTATCAAACGCCTTTGCTATTTCCCATGGATGCCCTTTTTCTTTGCACTGCTTTTGAACATCCCTCGCAGTAAAGTCGATACCGTATGCAATCTTATCATAATACCCTGCGGCGAAATCTGGTTGTACATGTCTACCATTTTTGCAGATATGAAGTACTATTTCACCTTCATAATGTAAGTCATCGGTAAAATCAGGTATATACATTGGATCATTATTGATCAACAAAGCCGTGCTAGGTTTCATGAATACTAGAGGCTTTTTGGGCACTGGATTATCTAATTCCTTGGCGTGATCGACATAATTCCGACCGATACAAATAATTTTCATAGAGCGAATATATTAAGTCTTGAAATTACGTAAATCTAGATGGACATAGAAGTCGTATGTTTCAATTCTGTAACAAAAAAGCGGTTACCGAAAGTATCGATAACCGCTTGATATGTTCTAGGATAAAGTATCTTATTCTGCTGTTGCTTCTGCGTCAGCATTACCCTCTTTTTCAGCTTCTGTTGCTGCTGATTTAAGAGCTCTTGGTACTTCTACATTAGCTACTGGTGCAGCTGCTACTGACATTACCTCTATATTTTCTGGTACGTTTAGATCTCTTACTCTAATCGCAGCTCCAAGTTCTAATCCAGAGATATCTAATTCTAAGTGATCTACGATATTTTCAGGAGTACACTTAATCTTGATCGTTCTCATTTGAGTCATCAAAGTTCCCCCTACTTTTACACCTGGAGACTCTCCAACATACTTCACTGGTACTTTTACTTTTACTGGCTGGCCTTCGATTAGTTCAAGAAAATCAATATGCTTGATTTGATCAGTAATAGGATCAAACTGAATATCTTTCACAAAGCACTTATGCATAGACCCATCTATATTTAGCTCTGCTAACTTGAAATCAGGAGTATAGATAAGATCTCTTACTGCCATTGGCTTTACTGAGAGATTAGTATTAGTACCACTTCCGTATAATACTGCAGGTACATTTCCTTCTTTTCTCAAAGCCTTCATTGCTTTTTTACCCGTTCCTTCTCTCTTACTTGCTTCTACTGATAAATATTCCATTGTTCTTTTAATTTTTGTTGAGCCCTGTGATTTGTTATCATTAATTTTTCACGGTTTAATCAGCTATCGGACTCGTTAAGCCTTTCATTTATCCATGACGCCTTTGACTCGTTTTTCAAAAGCGAGTGCAAAGATAATATTTTCTTCGAAATAATGGGCTTGTACTACTTTTCTACAAATAAGGCCGCTATAGACTTGTATTCATGCGTATTCCTAATCGCTCTTGCAAATAGCTTACTACATGATAAGACCTTTATTTTGTCCGATTCTTGTTTCAATGGAATAGTATCTGTCACTATTAATTCAGTGAGATTACTATTATTGATATTATCATAAGCATTACCGCTTAAAACCGCGTGTGTACACATTGCTCTTACACTCTTCGCTCCCTTTTCGAGCAGTGCATCAGCCGCTTTGCACATCGTACCTGCGGTATCTACCATATCATCAATCATAATCACATCCGCGCCTTCGACTTCACCGATTACTGTGATGGCACTGACTTCGTTAGCTTTCCTTCGCTCTTTATCACAGATTACGAGATCTCTTTCGAAGTACTTCGCAAATGATCTTGCTCGTTTGACACCGCCTACATCTGGAGAGGCAAAAGTTACATTACTTAGATCTTGAGATTCTAGATAAGGCATAAAAATCGCCTCTCCTTTGAGATGATCTACTGGTATATCAAAGAATCCTTGGATCTGATCCGCATGAAAGTCCATAGTCATCACTCTCGTAGCTCCAGCAGCTTCTATCAAATTGGCCATTAATTTTGCTGAAATAGGCACTCTAGGTTTGTCTTTACGATCTTGTCTAGCATATCCAAAATAAGGGATAACTGCCGTAATATACTCCGCTGAGGCACGCTTTGCGCTATCTATCATCAATAGTAGCTCTATCAGATTTTCTGAAGGTGCAAAAGTAGATGAGATAAAGAACACATAAGCGCCACGCACTGATTCATTGATTACGACTTGCATTTCTCCGTCGCTAAAAGTCTTTACTTCTCTATCACCCAGAGAATACCCATAATAATCTGAAATTTTGTCGGCAAGAGCAGTAGATGCTGATCCTGCGAATAATTTTACGTCAGCCATGATGTAAGTTAGTTTTGTTGTTTTCTGCTCTTTTCGAGCTTTGGTTACAAAATGCGAATTTACTAATTATTGATACTCTGATCACGTCTAGGTCATATAGAACTCCACAAGTTATGAACATTGACAATTCATTGTTTCTAAGTTTAGAGCGATTACCTTTGCAACTAATAGATTCATATGACCCAAACACCTCAAAAAGCCTCTCCGCTCAAAGCATATAGCATCCTTATATTCCTTAGTTTGGTTTGGGGAAGCTCGTTTATATTGATCAAAAAAGCATTAATTGCTTTCGATCCTATCGAAGTGGCTTGCTTGAGGATTTCGATTTCTTCAATAGCATTTATCCCTTTTCTACTTTGGCAATTTAAAAATGTAGATTGGAAGCATTGGAAATTCTTCTTATTGGTAGGATTAACAGGAAGTGGTATACCTGCATTTATGTATGCGATAGCGCAAACGCAGATTAGCTCAACGATGAGTGGAGTATTAAATTCGTTGACTCCTATATTTACATTAATAGTAAGCATCCTCATCTACAAAAACCCTTTTAACCTCAATAAAGTACAAGGAGTAATCTTAGGATTTATCGGAGCTGCCATGCTATTTATACTTGGCGATAGTGGGGATTCTGGAAATAACCAATGGTATGGACTCTTCGTAGTATTAGGTACTTTTTGTTACGGTTTTAGTTCCAATATTGTACAACATAATCTGAAGGGAATCAGATCATTAATCATCTCAGCAGCCTCCTTTTGTATGATTGGTCCTCCTGCGTTTGCCTACCTTCTTTCGACAGACGTCCTTGTAGATATTACCAGCCATGAGTATGGCTACCATTCATTAGGTGCTATATTTTTCTTAGCATTAGCCGGTACTGTAATGGCATCCATCCTATTTTATTATTTAGTACAAATCACAGATGCCGTATTTAGCAGTACAGTAGCTTTCATAATGCCGATAGTTGCCATTTTATGGGGAATATTTGATGGGGAAATCTTTTTGATTACCGACTTAATAGGAATGATACTTATATTAGGAGGTGTGTATATGATTAAGAAGAAGAAGGCTTAGACTATCAGAATCAAGACTTTTAGAAGTAAGAATGAGAGAAGTGCGTAACGTGATTTGCCATCTAGTATGACATTTAAGAAACAAAAAAAATGCCTAGAATTCTTGCTTTTTGATTCTTGAACTATAATCTTAGTCTTGATCTTAAACTTAAACTTGATATGTTACAAATCCCAGGGCTCTACGTATTAAAATCTGAGGAAAAAGGCAGGTCTGTATATTGCCAAAGAGATATATCGGCAGGTGATACGGTAGAAGTTTGCCATACTATTATTTTTTCTGCAGCTGAACTTCCTATCATTCATAAAACTAGACTTCATGACTATTATTTTCTTTGGGGTGAGGATATGAAACAATGTGCGATTGCCTTAGGTCATGGATCCATTTATAATCATGCTATAGATTCCAACTGCGATTTTCTAATCGATATGGAATACGAAACCATCAATATATTCGCTGTAAAAGACATCCCTGCCGGAGAAGAAATCACCATTAATTATCACGGCGAACCTGGTAATGCGGATAAGCTTTGGTTTGAGCCAAAGTAGTCGAGGCTTTCAGCCTAGTGTCTTGCTCGACTGCGTCTTCTTACCAAAATTGGCTTGTGCAGCAAACAATCAGAGAGAAATAAAACTCGGCTTACGCAGCAAACCCGTAATTTTCTTTCCTGAAGGAAAGACCGCCTCCCTCTCAGGTGGCTAGCACATGCCATTAAAATAAATCACCGCTCGGCCATCTAGCGTTTTTTTTGCATCTTAAGATGCGTTTTTTACTATTCTACTTTTTTGCTGCTACCGCATCCGCACCACCCTCTTCGCTATCCATCTACCGCCAACTTCTATCTTCAACAAAAATACTCCCTCATTATCAATCCAAATCGAATTAGAATACATCACACCAGCACTAATCAATTTTCCATCCAAATCATACAATTGATACTGAGAATTAATAGCAACGCCATCAATAAAAATTTGGCCTGTGGTGGGATTGGGATAGATATTGATCGAAGGAGCAAAATAGTCTTCTACATCTACGATCTCACTTACCGTCTCACATAACTCCATGACGCAACCCTCAGAGTCCGTCTTCATGATGAGAATATCATTGTTTTCATTACGAATATAACCTACCGCCATCAGACTTCCATCATCTAACTCTATAGCATCCAAAAGATAGCCAATTTTAAACTCTCCTTCATCGTCTAACTCATAATAGGCTCGCTCCCATAACATCTCACCCTCAGATGTCAATCGCAACATGAATGGTACATCTTTTATTAAAGGATCTGCATCAGACTCTGAGTATCTCCCAGTGGCTAATATGTCTCCATTTGATAACGTGGTAATACTCAATAATTCTCTTCGCCAACTAGGCTCAAAATCATAATTAAATTGCCAATCGATACTGCCATCTTCGTTCAAGGCACGGATAGATGCTAATGAAAACAAGGATGACTC
Source organism: uncultured Saprospiraceae bacterium (assembly GCA_937927575.1). GTDB lineage: Bacteria > Bacteroidota > Bacteroidia > Chitinophagales > Saprospiraceae > UBA1994. The sequence continues at coordinate 18,073 of CALBEE010000231.1, forward strand.
AAAATCACCTTGTATAATTAAATGACCAGTGATATAAGCGATCCGTCCATCTTGTAATTCTGTAGCAAAAGGTACATCGTCATTCTTATCTTCTGGAGCAGAAGTGTAAGAGAACACTTCATTGAAATCAGAATCATATTTCTTGACAATCCTAGTGCGGTCTACTACAAATGCTTCTTTGTAATCGATAAATACATTCAATCTATTTTGTTGGTCTACTAAAGCATCCCAGATTACAGCTCTTTCAGTGGTTCTTGCAGATTGAATCAAGGTGTCTAATGTGCCATCCATATTCACTACATACAGTAAAGCGGATATTGAATCGTTTAATATACCGCTTCCTGTAACTATTAGTTGCTTATTAAAAAGAGTAACATTTTGAATAAATATTTGACTATACTCGTCATCAATATTATAAGTAGTAATACTGTCTCCATCTAAAGTCATCTTATGAATAAAAAAACTAGATTGGGTTACATCTTCATTACCTACTAAAGTAATAGTATCATTAAACACGACCATTGTATTAAAAGAACAGTCTATCCATGCCAAATCTTTAGACCAAACGATTTCACCATCTTGAGTAATTTCTTTTATGTTTGACGCTTCCAGATTATTTATGACGGCGCCACTATATAAAAATAATCTTCCATCAAATAACTGAATCTGATGGCCTTGTCTAAGCTCCTGATGATGTAATATTTTCACAAAATTACCTTGACCTATAAGATTGAATGATTGAACAACTATTACAACTACAACTAGAAATTTAATTATATGATACATATTTTTAGAAATTAGAGAAAGAGCGCACAAAGTACACTCTTTCTCAATTTTAATTTTATTAAATATTTGTCACTTTAATTGTTTCGATAATTCTGCCATCTACTTCCAACGAAAGCAGTAGTAGTCCTTTAGGAGCACCTATAACACTAATTACATTTTCTCCATTGGTTATCGCCACAGATTTAATCTTTTTACCAGAAAAATCGCTAATCACTACGACTCCTTTAGCATTAATATCCTCTATATTCCAATTCAGAGATACCTGCTCATCTACCGTTGGATTAGGATATACCGATAAAGTACCTTGACTAGTTAAATCCGTTCTTTTTACGACTTCCACTTGAGGATTATGAACCTTACCATGACTAGCTTTTGGCAATTTGATCACTTCATTTGACAGCAGATAATATACTGTTCTTGCGAAACCAGATAATTGGTTTCTCTCCAGTCCAACGGCCTTTACATAATCTAATTGTGTCTGTGTCGCTTGATAGTTTTCTGTGTCTGCCATATAGTCTAGGAGGATATTTTGTACTGATACGAAGTCTTGCTCATATGTCTCTACTGGTGTAAGGCCATTGAGTAATGCTGCCGCTTCTCCGTATGACCCTGTCTCCAGTAATAGTCCATAGGCCATGATACTGTATATAAAATTATCTTGCGATACTAAAATATTCACCGCATCACTAGGCCTATTATCTCTAACCGATTTTATGATGACATTATTATTGATCTGATCTATACATTCATTATACTTGTGTATAAGCCAAGCCTTCTCTTTATCAGTGAGGCTATTATCCATCTCTACTTGATCTATTAGATCTTCTATATCTCGTATCATTTGATCTTGATCCTGTTCATTACCCCAAATCTGACAATCTCTCAAAACAGGTGGTATAGTTGTGATAATATTAGGTCCGGTTCCACAAGATTCAGATATTTCTGTCTGAGCTTCTAACAATTCAAACGTTCCTGCTCCTGCATATTTACAACTACTAGTATTCGTAAATCCATCTTTAGTAAAATAGTCAAACGATTCTACATGAAATGGACTACCTGTATTAATTCGTTTATCACTGAAGCAATTACCAGCTGCACCCTCCAACGTTCCTTGTTGACCTCTTATTTCTCCTTTATCCTGCGGATATCCTTGAACGAATATGTCTGAATCATACGTATTTTCAAAACAGTTCGTCAGGTATTCAATATTATTACGATTCCTTGCATTATTACCATCTCTATTTTCAAAGAAATAATTGGATTGTATTCTATTATTTTCTAATTCTCCTGTATGCTCAAAATATGATCCAGAACCTACATAGAAAAAGTCATTCGCCTGAATATTGAACAATGATAACCCTTGACCATCTACACCGAATGTACTTTGTATTTGTCCAGGTCCGACTACATCGCCATAAAACTTATTATTCTGTATAGCGAGCTGTGTGGCATTAGCTCTAGCGGTAATTTCTACCCCAGTAACATCAAAGAAATTATTATTAATTATAGGTACCCATTAATGTAGGGTGATATGCAAAATTTGCGACACCAGTACCATTGTCAAATTCATTATTATCTATTATTACACCGGAATTTTTTATTAATAAACAGTATCAGATGATTTCACATTCAAGAATCATTACTTCGCAGAAATATTTGTAAATTTTAAATATTCTAATAATTCAAAAGGATCAAAGTGAAGCATTCATTAACCTTGGATTTACATTCTTCATGAATATATGCTTTTTTTTTAGAATCAGACAATAATCCACATAACAATTTTAATAAATTGTAGACAAGCTATAACCACAATGACCTTCAGATCTTTACCTATATATCCATAAAATCCTTACCTTCAATTTACCAATTTACAATGAACAAACTGCCATATCTACTTCTATTGCTCTGCATCCAAAGTTGTAAACCCACTAAGGCAGATCCAATATCTACAATTGCTTATTGTAAAAAAATAGATCGTACCATCACGCCAATGGATAGTACTTTCTCGCTCGAGCAATATATTAAGCCTAATCAGACAGGTATATATGTTTTAGAAGAAGGATTTGAAGCGCTCACTTCAAGAGCCGCTATGTGCAATCTCGCTCAAAAAACTATTGATATTCAATACTTCATTTTTAGTGAAGATAATATAGGTATCATATCATGCGACTATATCCTGCGAGCTGCTTGCAATGGTATAAAGGTGAGGGTTATTGTAGATGATCTTCTTCAAAACACCAATCCAGACTATATTTTGGCCCTAGATCAACATGAAAACATTGAGATCAAAATTTATAATCCTAATCTAACGATCGGCAGTAATTTAGTTAAGAAGGTCTATAATGGTATCACAGATTTTAGAGGGATGAATCAAAGGATGCATCATAAAACATTTATCGTGGATGGCAATACTGCTATTACTGGTGGGAGAAATATGGCTGATGAATATTATGACTTTGATCATGAATACAATTTTAGAGATAGAGATGTCTTGCTTTTAGGAGGTGCCGCGCATGCCGTACAATCAGAATTTGATAGATTTTGGTCTAGTGCTTTGAGTGTGAGCATTTCTGATTTAGTAGGTTTTGAAGATGAAGCCTACTCCCCTCTCAAACTTTATAGTTGGATCAATGAGTATACAGCAGACAGTACCAATTTTTGGCCATCAGTGCGAGGGCGAATTCCAATGGTTATGAAAGATATTTTAGATTCAGACTTTTTTCATTATTCGGATGATGTGAAATTTTACTCAGATGCACCAGGAAAAAATGATGGGACTAAAGGACTTGGCGGAGGTGGTATATCCACGGATGCATTAGTCCAGCTTGTAAAAAACGCAAGTGACAATATCTATATCCAGTCTCCCTATTTGGTGACCACCGCATTAAGTCAAAACCTCTTTAAAGAGGCTATTGATCGAGGAGTAGAAATTCATATTTTAACTAATAGTCTCTCTTCCACAGATAATCTTGAGGCATTCTCAGGATATCAACGTGATCGAGACGTATTAATAGAATCTGGTGTACAGATATATGAGTATCGTCCAGATGCAGAAATTAGAAAAGAAATTATGAAAAACGACCTTCAACGCAAAATGGATTATAAACCCATTTTTGGCTTGCATGCCAAGTCGATGGTTGTAGATAATAAAACAGCTGTAATCGGTACATTTAATCTAGATCCTCGCTCAGCCCATCTTAATACGGAATGTGTGACAGTCATACAATCTCCATCCATATCTGCACAAATGCTAGCTACGATGAAGCTCGAACTTCAACCACAAAACGCCTGGAAAGTTACCCGTGAATTTAATCCTGATTATCTCGCGGATAAGATGAAAAGAATCGAAGTAGTAACCAGGCGTATAGTTCCCAAAAGTGTCTTGTAATCTAACTATCAGCACTATCCTAGCCTTTTTAAATCTATTTGATTCACATTTATTATGGATAAGAGACAACCTTAATAACTTTGTTGTCGTATTAGGAGTAATTGCTTTTGTATAGATATCGAAAGCCAACTGATACTTAAAATAAAAGACCATGTATAATACCATAAAAATACTTTTTGTCCTCATTACTTTTTCGCTATCCGCAAATAGCCAGATTATTGATGAGAGCTTCTTCAATAAAACTGATGCATTCTTTAAGCGTTACGTGCAAGATGGACGCGTGAATTATGCTGATCTCCAAACGACTGGTGATCTGATGCCGCTGATTATCGCTGTAGAAAAAGCAGACTTAGATAACATTCCAGAAGTTTCTAAAAAAGCTTTCTACATCAATGCCTATAATTTGCATGTAATGAACTTAGCATTAAAAAACTATCCATTACAATCTGTCCAAGATATACCAGGATTTTTTGAAAAAAAGAAAATCGTAGTAGGAGGTGAAAAATTGAATCTCAATAAATTTGAGAAAGAGTATATGTTAAAACCTTATAATGATCCTAGGCTTCATTTTGTATTAGTATGTGGCGCACTTGGATGTCCGCCAATAACTGATTTTGCTTACTTCCCACAACAATTGGAAGAACAACTCGAACAACAAACTCAATTAGCTTTGAATGATCCTTCCTTCATTAGGCCTAAAGGAAATGAGACAGAAATCTCACAAATTTTCAAATGGTATACTGAAGATTTTGGTGGAGGCAAAAAAGAAGTTATAGCATTTATTAACTCTTACAGAAATCAACCTATCAGTAATAATACTTCGTATTATAAATACGATTGGTCACTGAACGATGTAGCCACTACTTTAACAGGTAGTAGCGGAAATGGAACTACTATAGCTGGAGGAAATAATGCCAGCCGTTATGTCGTATCTTCTACTATTCCAGTAGGATCATATGAGATTAAAATTTTCAACAATTTATATTCTCAAAAGACTGGAGGCGGTGAAGAGTTGACAGATCGTTCTTCTTTCTTCACTACTACATTGACAGCATTATATGGCTTAAGCAATAGGCTTAATGTAGGTATCAATACACGTTGGAGAAAAGTAAGAAATCATGCTTTACCCTCTTCTCCATTTGGTGTTTTTGGTTCAGACGAAAATGGTAGTTCGAGATCTGGACTTACTGGTTTTGGTCCAATGATAAGATGGGCTGCTATTCCTTCATGGGAAAATTTCTCAATTCAAAGTTCGTATACTTTTGCGATTGGTGAACAATTAACAGGAAGTGCTACACAACCATTTATTGATTGGAATGGAGGTGTATGGAACACACAATTTTTCAATGACTTTCCTATCGGTGACAACTTTTCACTTTTTACTGAAATTGATTTCTTATGGGAAGATATAGGTACAGATAATCCAGAAGAAGGCGTGTTTTTCAATAACAAAAAAACGACTCCTATTACCGCTATCCTTAGTTATAATCCAAATCGAAAATCTACTATATACTTCCTAACAGGATATGCACCTTCATGGTCATTTACAAATGATCAAGGGGAATCAGGATTAACTATCAGCGACTACTTTTATCAAGGAGGTATTGGCGGTAAATACCAGTTTACTCCTAACTTTGAAATAGAACTATTATACTCTGACTTCACTACTAAGTTTCTAAATGACAATAATGGTCAAGCAGCTACTTACAACCTAGGAATCCGTATGAATCTTTAATCTGTATGAACTTTAAGCATTATTTATCATTAGTTAAATTTGTACGATTAAAGAAGGGAGTTTTCATTAATGTTATATAGACTAATATCATACTATATTATTGTCATTTTTTTTAGCGCCACCGTAGCAGCCCAGGATAGTAGTAGCTATGAGGAAGGAACTACTAATTTTAAAGGAATGAAAAAGTCAAAAGAGACTTTTCTGCGTGATCAAATATTCCAATTCCAGAATCAATCATTTGATTTATCCTCTATAGAGAAAAATGTACAGTTACTCAAAAACATACCCGGCATTAGACAAGCCGAATATATTTTAGATACGATAAGTAATGGTATTATCAATGTGACCTATAATGTCGAAGAACTAAGCACATTAACGCCAATTATTAATTTAGGTGGTATAAGAGATAATGTATGGTTTAGATTAGGAATGACTGATTTTAATTGGCTAGGTAGAGGACAATTTTTTTCTGCCGTATATCAAAACAACAATGGATTGCATTCTGGTCAAGTATTCTTAAAGATACCTAGAAAACATAAAAGTGTTTGGGGATATAGCGCATCATTGTCTACATGGATGTCTGAAGAGCCTTTGTTTTTCAGTGAAGCCACGGTTAACTATATTTATAACAACCATAGTCTAGGCTTAACTGCAATACGTCATTTCGGAGAGAATACGACCATCGAATTTGGGAATACAGCGTTCGTAGAAATATACGAGAAAGTGATTAATAATCCTGAGGAGATACTTCCTGGACCAAAAGAGCTTACTCAAAATAAAATTTTATCCAAAGTAGCTATTGATCGTGATTTTTTAAATTATGATTACTTCTATCGTCAAGGATATAGATGGAATCTTACTTATCAAAATGTTTTCACTTTTGATGAAGATGTTAATTTTAATAGCCTACTACTTAGAAGCTATTTCTACTATAGACCTAAGAAAAAAATCAATATTGCTGTAAGGGCTAAATTTGGATTATCCACTAATTCAGATTCACCATTTGCACCATTTGTGGCTGATAGTCATATTAATATTAGAGGAATCGGAAATCGAATAAGTAGAGGCACTGCTGAAGCAGTATTCAACATTGAGTACCGACACACCATTTCTGATCAAAATACATGGGCCAGTCAATTTGTTCTATTCTCAGATATTGGAAGTTGGCGTAATCCTGGAGGCAAAATTCTTGACATTTTCAAGAAGGATCAATTACGCCATTTTGTAGGTATAGGAGGAAGGGCTATCTATAAAAAACTCTTTGGGGCTACGATTCGTCTTGATTATGGTATTGATATATACAATCCCAAATATAGAGGTATTGTACTTGGTCTAGGACAATATTTTTAATGCATGCGTAGCCAGGTATATCATATATGTAAGCATCAGTTAAAGATTATTATGGCTTCGATATTCATAATACTTTATGCATGTAATCTGAATGCCCAAGTAAAAAAGGAGAAAATAAAAGGTATGAGTTTTCTTGGACCTCACGATCCAGTACTCGAACAATCGATGATTGATGCCATTGATAGCATACATGCAGAATGGATAGCTATAATTCCTGAAGCGACTCTAAACCGAGGTACTCTAAAATTAATATCAGATCATAACAATCCCAATTGGAGTGAAACCAAAGAGGGAGTGACTGAAATGATTCGATTCTCAAAGGCATCAGAGAAAAAAGTGATGCTAAAGCCACAAATCATTCTAGACGATACTACTCAACCTAATGAACTGCTCAATGAATTAGCATCTTATATCAATCTATCCTACGAAGAGATTACCGACAAAACCTATGGTGCGGAATGGCGAGGAGACTTTGCCGCCGTTTCCGAAGAGGATTGGATAATCTTCGAATCCTCATATACTGACTACATCCTTTCTTATGCGGAATTAGCTGAAGCCTTGGAAGTTGATCTTTTTTGTATCGGTACCGAAATGAGAGAATCAGCAGTACAGCGTCCTCAGTATTGGAAATCATTGATTCGAAAAGTAAGAACGATTTATACTGGTCCAATCATATACTCAGCCAATTGGGATGAATACGAACAAATTACATTTTGGAAAGAACTTGACTATATTGGAACTAATGCCTACTATCCCATCAGCACCGCCGCAACTCCGAGTGTCAATGAAGCTTTTGAAAATTGGAGAAGAATTAGAAAAAAACTATTCGCGGTAAGCAAAAGATTTAATCGAAAAGTAATTATTACAGAATACGGGTATCGAAGTGCTTCGTACACAGGACTGACTCCTTGGATTCATGATAATCAAAGTGAATCTCCTATTGTCAACAATGAAGCCCAGGCCAATCTTTACGAAGCTTTCTATAAAGCATTTTGGAATGAGCATTGGATTGCTGGAGGATTTGGATGGAATTGGATCTATGCCTCTCAGAGAAAGGGAAATACAGATTTTAGTGTGCAGGGAAAACCTGCAATGAAAGTAATCGCAGAGTATTATCGGCGATAGAGATTCATCCTTTCAGAAAACGATTCTTAAAATTTTATCGAGAATTTGGTAGTACTAGTCTACTAAAACAATATCAAAATACTATATCTTGATCTTTATTAATTCCCTGTGTAAACTCTTACATCATTTTGAAATATAAAATCGCTATTCTTGGAATTGGAGCTATCGGAAGCGTAATCAGCAAGGAATTACTAATTGCAAATAGACAAGATATTGATTTATTCAATAGGTCGCCAAAATCCATAATAAAAGTCATACATCAGAACGATACATTCGAAAAATCAATAGATATATTAGACATTCCCATCAAGGATAAAAAATATAATCTTCTAATCCTTTGTCTTAAGGAACATCAAATTCCGACAGCCATCTCTCAATGGCAAAAATTAATATCCGATGAAACCAAGATCCTTGTAATCAGAAATGGCGTGAATCACCGTCTTCAGTTAGAAGAATTGGGAATTACAAACGAAATTATTCCAGCCATAATAGATTGCCCTACTCAATCAACAAGTAATGCTTATCTCCAATTGAGTAATGCTATTATAACAATTCCAAAAGATAAAAATCACGACCTAATAAGGTCCATCTTTAAACCCACTAAAATAAAACTGGTTGCGACGAATAATTTCCATCACGATATATGGCTAAAATTATGTTTTAGTGCTTCATTGGGTGCAACGCAATGCTTTTATAATGGTCCATGCATTATATTCAATTCCGATGAAGCAGCATTATACTTCTTTGAATTACTCATGGAGTCTATAGCAGTCGCTAATGCCGATAATGGAAAGATATCTAAAACTGAAATCCAACACATCTTACATCAAGTAGAGCATTACCCAAGCGAAAAAGGATCCTCAATGCTAACCGATTTTCGAGCGGGAAGACCAATCGAATTAGGTGCAAAAAATGGAGCCATTTTAGCAACTGCAAAAAAACTTAATAGACCTGCGAAAAGAAATCAAGAATTTGTCGATTGGTTAAAAGGAAGATAATTCACTAATCGATTCAAAATATTACTCTTTTTTACTTGAAGAAAAAATACGCTTAATCCAGTCTAAAAAAATACTCTTTCTTGGATTAGACTCTTGCATGGATATTGGAGATTGTACTTCACCATAGATGATCTTATCCACTTCATCAATTGAGTTGTAATCGTCTTTATAGCTACCCCAAGACTTGGTCAAAATAGTTCTATAACCTTGTCCAGATGTATTACATTTTTCAGGGTCTGCACCTTTACTTAATAAATATTCTATTTGCTCTTGCTTCTTTTTCATACTTCCTCTTAACTCCTCTATCAACTTGTCATCCCTCACTCTAAACGTTCGGATATGAGCACTACAATATTTATTAATCGCATCAAATAAAATCGTCTGACCGTAAAAATTAAAAGTGTCAATATCAGCACCTTTAGATAAAAAATAATTCAATTTTTCTTGATTAAAATTATTGTCTGTATACGCGAAAATTAATTTACCAACACTAGCTCCATTATCTAAAAAATAATTCAATAGAAAATCATTTTTAGAATAATTGGCAAGTCCTACTAATCCATCACCCCAATAACTGCTGATCGGAATATTAACATCCAAATCTCCTCTCTCTATATAATTAATAATCATATCATTATTGCTATGATCTTTCATTAATCGACTCAAATAGCTTCCATTGGCATCTATTTGCCAGGGCTTCAGTTTTCCATATTTTTCATGCGGTAGATGTAGTAAATCTTCTCCAGAATTAGATAAAGCCATATTAGTTGTACGCTCCACTTCCGAATATCCTCCCCTATGCTTGGCAATGCCTTCATAATCTACTTCCCAGCTTCCTGCTGAACCTATATATTCATCTTTATACATCGTTATCACTAAGCCATGTTCGTAATCACCAATATACTCACACATCAAGGCATAATAAGAGACACCATCTTTTTCATCCAATTGAATTTGTATCTGATCTAACCGTATGGTCTTACCGAGATCTTTAACGCTATTCAGCGGCTTCAACCAATCATCCCCACTATATCCTACATGTTCAGGATTAATAATTTCCTTTACCGCTTTATATAATGCTTTGACCACTTCAGTTTCATTATCTCTGAGGTAAAACAAAGTATTGAGTTGACAATCCATTGGATCAGGATCATCATCTCTTCGATCTACTATTTCAATAGGTACAAGGCCTTTATTCAGTTTTGAATAATGTGATGATTCGTTGGGTCTAGAATAACAATGTAGATCTTGTAATTTAGAAAATTGAGCCAAAGGAAAATCAAATTTCCATTCTCCTGAGAACTTGAATTGCGAAGCTGTCATAGGTTATAGTTGAGAATAATAAATGTATAAAATTCAAACCTTACGTCAACAATTTAGTCGCTTTTTGGCTTAGCATTAACAGTAAAAAGTGCCTAGATATCTAAGTCACATTGACTATCTTCGCAGCGCAATAGATACATACTTATGTTAAAAGCCAATATAAACGATCAATCGCTTGATTTTAAGCAAGAGCAAATTGATCAATTAGACATGATATTTGACGTCAACGCTAAGCAATATCATATATTGAAGGAATGTAAAGCACATCGAGCAAAACTTTCCCACAATCCGAATAATCCAAAGGAAATAACTATTCTACTCAACGGTACCGAACACAAAGTCATCGTAAAAGATAGTGTGGATCAGATGGTAGATGAAATGGGCTTATCAGTGGTAGAAGACGCTGCTGCAGGCGATGTAATGGCACCTATGCCAGGACTGATTTTAGATATTATGGTGAACGCGGGTGATGCTGTAAGCAAAGGTGATTCATTACTTATACTCGAAGCCATGAAGATGGAAAATGTCATCAAAGCAGAGGCGGATGGGACGGTAAAGGCTGTTTCGCTCAGTAAGGGTGATACGGTAGAAAAAAATCAACTCATCATAGAAATGGAAAGAGATGCATAAGATATTAGTAGCTAATCGAGGAGAAATTGCATTACGAGTGATGCGCACTGCTAAAGCCATGGGTATTAGTACTGTGGCAGTATATTCTGAAGTGGATAGAAATGCTCCACACGTAAGATTCGCTGACGAAGCCGTCTTACTGGGTCCAGCTCCATCATCAGAATCATATCTAGTCATGGATAAAGTGATAGAAGCCGCACTGTCCACAGGTGCAGATGGTATACATCCAGGATATGGATTTTTAAGCGAAAACTCAGCATTCGCTAATAAGGTGACAGCTGCCGGAATTACTTTTATAGGCCCTGGGCAAAGAGCCATCGAAACAATGGGTAGTAAACTGGCTGCAAAGGAAGCGGTAAAAGCATACGACATACCCATGGTCCCAGGTATAGATGAGGCCATTACTGACCCTGACAAAGCTAAAGTGATTGCTCAAGATATCGGATATCCTATTTTGATAAAAGCTTCTGCCGGTGGTGGAGGTAAAGGTATGCGCGTTGTAGATTCGGCCGATGTACTCGAAGAGCAAATGCAAAGAGCGATAAGCGAAGCAGAATCAGCATTTGGTGATGGCTCCGTATTTATAGAAAAGTATATCGCCTCACCTCGACATATTGAGATCCAAGTACTCGCTGATCGGCATGGAAATGTAGTGCATCTCTTCGAAAGAGAATGCAGTATACAAAGACGTCATCAAAAAGTAGTAGAAGAAGCTCCATCAGCCGTATTGACGCCTGAACTCAGGGAGCGAATGGGAGATGCAGCCATCAAGGTGGCTCAATCTTGCGATTATGAAGGTGCTGGTACTGTAGAATTTTTGTTGGATGAAAACAACAATTTTTATTTTCTAGAAATGAATACTAGACTACAAGTAGAACATCCTGTGACAGAATTAATTACTGATGTGGATCTTGTAGCCGAACAAATTAAAGTAGCCAGAGGTGAAAAATTATCTTTCACTCAAGATGATTTAAATATCAAAGGCCACGCTGTAGAATTGAGAATATATGCTGAAGATCCGCTCAATGATTTTCTACCTAGCATAGGAAATCTGGAAACGTATATAAGACCACAAGGAGAAGGTGTAAGACTAGACGATGGATATGATGAAGGTATGGATATTCCTATCTACTACGATCCTATGATTGCCAAATTGGTCACTTATGCGGATACTCGTCCTGCTGCTATTCAAAAAATGAAAAAAGCTATTGCAGATTATAAAATTGTAGGATTGCAAACTACCCTACCGTTTGGAAAGTTTGTAATGGAAAACGAGCATTTCATTAAAGGCAAATTTGACACCCACTTCGTCAAAAACTATTACTCTCCTGAAGCCTTATTAGAAGGACAAAAAGCTGAAGAAATATTGGCAGCTGAAATAGCTCTAAAGTATTACCAAGAACAGAAAAGCAAATTATCAGTGCCTACTGAAGGAAGTGATGAATGGTTGCAGAGTAGAATATGATAGAATCTTTAATCATTGAATTACGAATTAAAAAATGACGAATCACGAATTGTGAATTATGAATAGCAAAAGCGTCTTGGTTACAATCAAGTATTGCTTACATTCTTAAATTCCAAATTCGGCATTCGTAATTAAAAAAGAGATGAACGACAAAAAACAACAACTCCAAGATAAAATTGACGCTGCGAAATTAGGCGGTGGTCAACGTCGAATAGATAGTCAACATGCTAAAGGAAAATTGACGGCAAGAGAACGCATCCACTTACTATTTGACGAAGGATCTTTCGAAGAAATTGGCATTCTTGTAACACATCGTACCAAAGACTTCGGAATGGAAGATCAAATCTTTTATGGAGATGGAGTGGTAACTGGATATGGCACAGTCAATGGGAGAACAATCTATGCTTTTGCTCAAGATTTTACAGTTTTTGGAGGTTCGCTATCTGAGACTCACGCTGAGAAGATTGTAAAGATTATGGATCTTGCGATGAAGACAGGCGCACCATTAATTGGACTTAATGATAGTGGTGGAGCAAGGATACAAGAAGGAGTCAGATCTCTAGGAGGATATGCAGATATCTTTTATAAAAATGTGATGGCCTCTGGGGTAATTCCTCAAATCTCTGCCATCATGGGACCCTGTGCTGGCGGAGCAGTTTATTCTCCGGCTATGACTGATTTTACGATCATGGTCGAGAATACAAGCTATATGTTTGTAACGGGACCTAATGTAGTGAAGACAGTTACCAATGAAGAAGTTACTTCTGAGGAACTAGGTGGTGCGAGTACGCATTCTACAAAATCAGGAGTAACACATTTAACAGCGGCTAATGATTTAGATTGCATTATGCAACTCAAAAAACTTTTAAGTTATCTTCCTCAGAACTGCGAAGAAAAACCTGCAAAAATCGATTATGAAATTGGAGACGAATATCGAGATGAATTAGAATCTATAGTACCTGCTAGTGCTAATCAGCCTTATGATATAAAAGATGTTATTTCAGGCATTACAGATACAGAAAGCTTCTATGAAATTCATAAAAACTATGCCGATAATATAGTGGTTGGTTTTGCTAGATTAGGAGGAAGAAGCATTGGTATAGTCGCCAACCAACCGATGAGTTTAGCTGGCTGTTTGGATGTAGAAAGCAGTAAAAAAGCTGCACGCTTCACTCGATTCTGTGATTGTTTCAATATTCCTCTATTGGTATTAGTCGACGTGCCAGGATTCCTACCAGGAACAGATCAAGAATGGAACGCAATCATCACAAACGGTGCTAAATTATTATATGCCTTAAGTGAGGCTACTGTTCCACGGATCTCAGTGATCACAAGGAAAGCTTATGGTGGAGCATATGATGTCATGAACTCTAAACATATTGGAGCTGATTTTAATTACGCATGGCCTTCAGCAGAAATAGCAGTTATGGGAGCTAAAGGCGCGAGCGAAATTATTTTCAGAAATGAAATTAAAGCTTCAGAAGATCCGGCTGCGACATTGGCGGCAAAAGAAAAAGAATACTCTGACCTATTTGCCAATCCATATAGTGCGGCGCAAAGAGGATTTGTAGACGAAGTAATCCAACCCAGAGAAACAAGACGTAAGCTGATCAAAGCATTTGCTTTACTAGAAAATAAAGTAGCAAAAATTCCTAAAAAGAAGCATGGGAATATTCCTTTGTAGGCATTGAGAAATCAGAACTAAAAAACTTATACTACAGATGAATTTGCAAGTTCTAGCACTTGCTATTGACTTCTGCTTAATAATGATTCATTAGCACTCTTCTTCTTGAATTTTTAATACCTAAAACTCCAAAGTATTCACGATGTGCTGACCCAATGCTTTGCCTTGCGTTACCCCATTATCAATTGCCGGACGATAATGTATTCCACCGTATAATCTTGAGACTGCAGCTTCAGCAGACGCATCCAAAAACGAATCAAATTTGCGGATGGTTAATCCATATTTGACTTCTGAGTCGTCGGTAAACGAAAAATTATCGCCAAACATATCTGTAAGTACTGTAGCCGCAGCAGTAGAAATGACACTATGCCCACTTGTATACTCTGGAAACGGAGGCGTCTGTAATAAGGGAATCCAATCTGGATCGATGGTTTCATTGATTATAGTCTCTGGTCGAATTAAATTGGATCTATATTTTTCATCCCAACAAGAAATAAATCCATCCGCTAAAGCCAAAGAAGTATATACATAAGCCTTGGCTGAAGTGAGAAGATCTGCATCTGTTTTTTCACAGGCAATTCTAACAATTTCCATCCAATGTCCTCCAGGTGTAATTTTCTTGGTAGCATGCATTACATGCCCAGTCACATTCATTACATAAGGATTACAATCCCAAAAGCTAGCAATTTCTTTTTCTTCTTCATTGGCATTTTTAACCACATCATAAACTTCCATCATTTCTTCATGAAATTGACTGCCTTCACTGATATCAACTGGTGTCGGAAAATCTGGTCTAAATTGCTGTGC
>CALBEE010000232.1 GCA_937927575.1 uncultured Saprospiraceae bacterium
GAAGAAGAACTTAAACAACTCTTGATACCTAAGGATCCGGAAGATGAAAAAGATGTAGTCGTGGAGATTAGAGCAGGAGCCGGTGGAGATGAGGCGAGTATCTTTGCAGGTGATCTATACAGGATGTACTCTAAATACATAGATTCTCAACCAGGGTGGAAAACAGAGATTATTCACATTAATGAGGGTACTTCTGGTGGATATAGTAAGATTTCCTTCGAAGTATTTGGTACAGACGTTTATGGTAAGCTGAAATTTGAGTCTGGAGCACATAGAGTGCAAAGAGTCCCAAAGACTGAGACACAAGGTAGGGTACATACATCAGCTGCTACCGTAGCCATCTTACCTAAATGGGAAGAGGAAGATATTGAAATCAGAAAGGATCAGTTGCGTACAGATACATTTAGAGCTAGTGGAGCCGGTGGTCAGCACGTAAATAAAACGGAATCAGGAGTAAGATTTACACACCTCCCAACGGGTATAGCAGCAGAGAGTACAGACTCTAGATCACAGCATAAAAACCGTGAAATTGCATTGAGTAGATTATATGATAAAGTTAGAGAAGCTCAAAAACTTAAAAACGAATCAGAGCAGAAAAATCAACGGCAATCTCTAGTGGGTACAGGAGATAGATCTGATAAAATCCGGACGTATAATTATCCTCAAAACAGGGTTACAGACCATAGAATCAATCTTACTTTATATAGTTTGGATAAAATCATCGAAGGGGCCTTAGACGATGTGATTGAGGCGCTCATAGTATATGAGAATGCGGAGAAGATGAAAGGTGAAGAGGAGAATGGGTAGAAGAAGTTATTGAAGAAGTTTAATTATTTCTGATAAAACAAAATCTCTGTATTTCTGTCCTTTATATATGTCCAATTCAAAATTAAGTGCCTCCCAAAAAGCGCTCATCGCTCAACTACAAGCCGACATAGTAAAAGGCCTGCCAGGAGTATCGGCTCAAAACAAATTGTCTCCTGTTAAATTTACAGGGAAATATCGCACCGCACCGGAAAATCATAAAAAAGCCTGTGTCATGGGTCTTATCTACCCAGAAGGGAGTGAATTGCATATGGCATTCATCGAACGTACATTTAGCCATCCAGATGATAAGCATGGCGGTCAAATTAGCTTTCCTGGTGGAAAACTCGAGGAAGAAGATGACTCTTATCTCATAGGAGCATTAAGAGAAGTCGAGGAGGAAATAGGCATTCCTTCAGACCAGATTACAGTCATAGGACAACTCACAGAGTTATATGTTTTTGCGAGTAATTTCTTAGTCTATCCCTTTTTAGGCTATATGGATCAAACTCCGAAGTTTATTCCTCAGGTCGAAGAGGTAGCGTCTATAGTGTCTTTTCCAATCGAAAAACTTCTGCAAGCCGATATCATCGACACAAAAGATTTACAAGTGAGAGATTTCCTCATGAAAGATGTGCCGTATTATAAGCTTAATGAGCATATACTTTGGGGGGCTACGGCTATGATAACCAGTGAAATAGTTGAGTTGATTAGAATGGCGAAGACAACTATATCTATATAATAGTAGCCACCATTAATTTCTCTTAATCTATATTATCTTCGTCGTCAAATATAAATTATCATGAATCAGCTTAGAACATTAATTGAAGCAGCATGGGAAGATAGATCTTTGCTCAACACACCAATGACTCAAGATGCCATTAGAAGCGTGGTAGATCTTTTAGATAAAGGAGAAGTCAGAGTCGCCGAGCCCTTAGGTGATTATTGGAAGGTGAATGATTGGGTCAAAAAGGCGGTGGTCATGTATTTTCCTATTTGTAAGATGGAAACGATAGAAGTGGGCCCCTTCGAATTTCATGACAAAATTCCACTTAAGTCTGGCTATGAGGCAAAAGGTGTACGTGTGGTGCCACATGCGATTGCACGTCATGGATCTTACCTCGAGAGAGGAGTAATCATGATGCCTAGTTATGTAAATATCGGTGCTTGGGTTGGAAGTGGTACTATGGTAGATACTTGGGCTACAGTAGGCAGTTGTGCACAGATTGGACGTAACGTTCATTTATCTGGCGGTGTAGGCATAGGAGGAGTATTAGAGCCTTTACAAGCGACTCCAACGATCATAGAAGACAATTGTTTTATTGGTTCTAGATGTATAGTTGTAGAAGGAGTAAGGGTACGTAAAGAAGCAGTGCTTGGAGCAGGAGTAACACTGACTAAAAGTTCTCATATAATAGATGTAACTGGTGAAGAACCAGTAACACTCAAAGGGGAAGTACCTGAGAGAGCGGTGGTAATTCCAGGAAGTTATAAGAAATCATTTCCTGCTGGAGACTATAATGTAAACTGTGCTTTGATCATCGGTTATAGAAGCGAGAGTACAGATAAAAAAGTAAGTCTCAATGATGCCCTAAGAGATCATAGTGTGGCTGTGTAGAAGATCTAAAAAGTCAACAAAAAAAATAAAAATTCCAAATCAGAATTACTTAATCAATATTCTATAAATGCAAATCATTAAAAAACTCACATTCTTTTTTGCTGTATCTCTACTAGTTACAGCATGTGGATCTACTAAAAAGATGGCCGATCAAACTACAGCGGTCGAAGAGGTAATTGTCGAAGAAAGAACCTTACCCGAAATGGTAGTTACTGCTGAGCCAGAAGAAATAACTTACGAACTTCCTAAATATAATGAAAGTGCGACAAGATATTTCGATCTTCTCGATACTAAATTAGACATCAGATTTGATTGGACTCAACAATATGTAATTGGAAAAGCCAATATTACTTCTACACCATTATTTTATCCACAAAGTAAAATGATGTTGGATGCTGTAGGATTCGATATTAAAGAAATTAAAGTCAATAATAAAACGGCTACATACGATTATGATGGACGTGATATTACTATCAACTTAGATCGAGAATACAAAAAAGGAGAAAAAGTAAATGTGTATATCGACTATGTGGCTAAACCGAATGAAGCGCCTATAGGAGGTAGCGCAGCAATTACTTCTGATAAAGGTTTATTTTTTATCAATCCTCTAGGCGAAGAAGCAGATAAACCAATGCAAATTTGGACTCAAGGTGAGACAGAAAGTAATAGCAAATGGTTCCCCACTTTTGATAAGCCTAATGAGCGTACTACGCAAGAAATTGCATTAACTGTTCAAGATAAATACAAGACATTATCTAATGGTAAAAAAATATCTTCTAACAAAAATTCAGATGGAACTAGAACGGATGTGTGGAAGCAAACTAAACCACATGCTCCGTATTTATTTTTTGTAGGTGTAGGAGATTTTGCGGAAGTGAAAGATACTTGGAATGGAATGCCGCTCTCATATTATGTAGAACATAAGTATGAGCCATATGCAAAGGAAATTTTTGACCATACTCCAGAGATGCTTACTTTTTTCTCAGAAAAACTAGAGTATCCATATCCTTGGGATAAGTATAGTCAAATTATAATGAGAGATTATGTTTCTGGAGCCATGGAAAATACTTCTGCTGTAATTTTTGGAGATTTTGTTCAAAAAACAAGAAGAGAATTAATTGATAATGATAATGATTATATCGTAGCGCATGAAATGATGCATCACTGGTTTGGCGACTTGGTGACTTGCGAATCATGGGCCAACTTAACACTCAACGAAGGATTTGCCAATTACTCAGAATACCTTTGGGCAGAGCATCACGATGGAGTAGAAGTGGCAGACTTTCACCGTATCAATGAGATGAGAGGATATTTAGGTTCTGCACAACAGCAAGGCGTTCATCCTTTGATTCATTTTGGCTATGATGACAAAGAAGATATGTTTGATGCGCATAGTTATAATAAGGGTGGATTGGTCCTTCATATGTTAAGAAATATTATTGGAGATGAAGCGTTCTTCGCTGGATGTAATAAATATTTAAGAGATAATGAATACACGGCAGTAGAGGCAGACGAATTGAGAATAGCGATGGAAGATATCACTGGGATGGATCTTAATTGGTTTTGGGATCAATGGTTCTTTGCCGCGGGTCATCCTGACTTAGAAGTATCGCATACCTATGATGCTATGGCAAAGACTTTGACTTTAGACGTAATGCAAAAGCATGAGCCTACGGAAGAAGTTCCTGCAATTTTTATATTACCAATGACAGTAGATTTATATGATGCAAATGGGACAATGTCAACCTATAATGTCACTGTAAACAATAGGACTCAATCTTTAGTATTAGAAGATGTATTGTCTGCTCCTGCAGCAGTTGTAATGGATGGAAATGCATCTACATTGATGACAATTCAACATGCTAAAACTGAGGCGGAATTAGCTGCGCAAGCCAAATTTGCGACGAAGTTACTTCATGTTTATTCTGCAGTGAATAAATTAAAAGAAGATGCAAGTTTTGCGATGTTACAAGATAAGATGTTAGCATATCCTCACCATTCGATCAGAGGTAAAGCAGTGAAAGAAATGGACATGACTCAGGCAGGAGCTACGGATGTTTTAATGAAGTTAGCAACGAGCGATAAGCATTCTTCTGTTAGAGCTGCAGCATTGAATGGACTATCTAATGTAGAAGGCGCAGACTTAACTTCTTTGGTGGCGAACATCATGAAATCAGAGCAGGCCTATCCAGTTCTAGGTCAAGCTGTGAGTGCATTATATGACACTAATCCTGATAAAGCTTTAGAGTATACAAAAGTCTTAGCTCAAGAAGATACAGATATGTTAGTAGGATCTATTGCTGAGATTTATGGTAAAACCGGTGATTCGAAATACCTTCCATTCTTCGAAGACAAATTGGAGACAGTAGGACTATATTCTATGTTTGATTTTTACGGTAAGTACTATAATATGTTGAGTACTCAAGATGTGCCTGCGATGCAAAGCGGTGCTGAAAAATTGGGATCTATTGCGGGCAACCTTTCAAATAATATGTATCGTAAATTTGTGGCAATGAATACATTGAGTAGAATCAATGGCGCTTTGAAGGATAAGCAAACTGAAATGCCAGATAATGCAGATATCACTACTGCCCTGTCTAAGATTAAATCGATCATGGATGATATCAAAAGCCGTGAAACGAATGAAATGTTAGCAGAAAGATATAAAGGTTTCTAGCAGTTAGAAATATTTCTAGATAATATACAAGAGCTCAATCATAATATGGTTGGGTTCTTTTTATTAATTGCCTCAACGCAGTTGAGTGTTTTTCACTTTCGAATAAATTCAAAGGGACATTGGCATGTATCTGGTGCTTAGTAATAAAGAAGAATAAATTTTGCTATAGAAATAGCTCGAGCCATTTTGTAGGTGTATCCCTTTGGAGGGATTATAGGGAGGATGATACCTAGATACTTTGTACACGATTGGGTTCTTTTTATTAATTGCCTCAATAAAGTTGAGTGTTGTTTTTACTTCGAATAAATTCAAAGGGACATTGACATGTATCTGGTGCTTAGCAATAAAGAAGAATAAATTCAAAGTGACAAAAGACTAGATCTTTTATTTGGCCTTAGAGAAGCATATTTTTTTAGTAGAAATAGTTCGAGCCATGTTGTAGGTGTATCCCTTTGGAGAGATTATAGGGAGGATGAAACTAGATACTTCATTTAAAATTGTATATATCTAAGATTTATATTTTTGTTATAGATTGGCAGAACTATCATTTATTGAAAATATTCAGTTAAGGAAAGTAAATTTCCATCTGGATCTTTGAACCATGCTATCTTAGCACTAGAAGGTGAGGTCCAAATTCCTATTTCATTTTGATTGAAATTTTCAAATCTTTCGAATACCACTCCTTTATCAGTTAAGGATCTTACTTGTGAGTCTATATCTTCTACCTTAAATCCTAAGACAGTAAATGGATGTGGAATAAATTCCGGCACAATTGTAATCCGAAGCAAGGTATTGTCTCCTGTAAATTCTATTGCATAATCATCTTCAGATTTAATTTCTAGTCCAAGTATTTCTTTGTAGAAATGTTTGGATTGTTTAGGTTTTGTGGTGGGTAAGAATGCCGTGATTTTAGGATTTGATAACATGGTTTTTGATTATTTATCTTTTAGCTATTCCCTTCAACATAACTCATTATATCTTTCACTTCTTGCATAGAAAGTTGGTATTTATGTGAGATAGTGGGCTTCCAGTTTTCTCTAAGATCAATTAGTCTTGGATTAGTAGTCGTATCCAGATAAGCCGGAGAATCACTAAGGTATAGTTGAATTTGTGTAGAGTCTCTATTCCATCTGTTGAGACTTCCTTCTAAAGCTGGTCCTGTCATATCTTTTTGCATATTTTTTGCATGACAAGGTGCGCATTGATTTCTAAATAATTTTTTCCCTTCTCTAATATCGCCGAAATTAGAGTACACCTGTATTGCTGTCGTACCGCACCAGGCAACATTTTTTTCAGAAATTTCTTCAGAAGTTGTACCAGAACGAAATAATAGAAATAGTATTGAACAAGCAGAAACCCCAACAAAAAGAGAAACTATGTTGAGGAAGCTTTTCATAACCTACAAGCCTGCCGCTTTACTAATCTCCAACATCTTTGTAATTGAGGGTAGACCTTTTTCGATGACTTCACTAGAGAGTGTTACTTCTGGAAGATCATATTTCATAGTGAGATATAATTTCTCCATTGTATTTCTTTTCATGAATGGACAATCATTACAAGCACAAGTATTATTAGGTGGTGCAGGTATGAAGGTTTTCTCTGGAGACTTAAGTTGCATCTGGTGAAGGATACCTGACTCAGTAGCTACGATAAATTCTTTAGCGTCATTCTCTTGAGTAAACTTGATCAACTGACTAGTAGATCCAATAAAATCTGCTTTATCAAGTATATGAGCTTCACACTCTGGGTGTGCGATGAATTTTGCTTCTGGATGTCTTATCTGTAGCTTAGTGATCTTCTCATTAGAGAATATCTCATGTACCATACATGCGCCATTCCAAAGTACTAGATCACGACCAGTATTCTTGATCAACCAAGCCCCTAAGTTTTTATCAGGAGCGAATATGATTCCTTTATCTTTCGGTACACTTTCGACTATAGTCTTGGCATTAGTAGAGGTACAACAGATATCTGTAAGGGTCTTGAGTTCTGCAGTACAGTTGATATAACTGATGACTACATGATCAGGATACTTTGCTTTAAATTTTTTGAATAAGTGTGGTGGGCAGCTATCTGCTAACGAACATCCAGCTTTAAGATCTGGTAAGAGTACTGTTTTACTAGGGTTGAGCATTTTAGCAGTCTCAGCCATAAAGTGTACTCCAGCGAATACGATTATATCAGCTTCTGTTTCTGCAGCTTTTTGAGAGAGGCCTAGACTATCACCAATGTAATCGGCTATATCTTGTATCTCAGACTCTTGGTAATAGTGAGCCAAGATGATCATATTTTTCTCTTTCTTTAGCTTATTGATCTCTGCTACTAAGTCTAATGTAGGATCTACTTCTATATCTAGATAACCGTTTTTATGAAGGTTCTCTTTCGCTACTGCTAATGCCGCTGGTGCCATGTGTTACTCGTTAAGTTTGTTGTTAGTTAATTCGCAATCTAAAAATACAGGTTATATTTAATAACGCAAGACGAATTGGATAGATTCCGTACTCTTTAGAGTTTTGCTGTTTATATATGAATGTAAATCAATGCTATAACATAAATTGAATTTGTAATCAACAATTATTCAATCAATAATCTTTTAGAGCTCCCAACCTTCTATAGGTTCAGTTTTGTATTTTCTTCTTGTCACCATCCTTTCCTTTTGTCTTTCGAATATCAAGAGACCTAGAGCCTCTTCTGCGGTAAGTGGATTTCCAGGCATGAGAGCTGCGTTGATTTTGTACTCCAAGACATCTAGTCTATATAGATAGCTCATGAGAAGATCTTTGTCACAACGTAGCATCCATGTCACTCTATCAACAATTGCACTGAGTAGTTCTTGTTCGTCCGCTTCTTGGCGTACTACGACACCGATATCTTTTTGGACTAATCCTGATATTATTTCTATTTCTTTCATTCTACGAAGCTTAGTAGGTCATTAACATAGTTGCGTGTATTGGATAGACGAGGCACTTTGACTTGAGCACTGATCTTACCTTTAGATTTAAGCCAATTATGAAAAGATCCGTTCGGTAAAACATCAATTTTTAGTTGACCTAAAGCCATGTCCTTATAGCGCTTTGCTTCATAATCGGAGTTGATGTCCTGCATTTTACGATCTAGTAAGGCTTCAAAGTCCGATATCGACTTAGGCGCCACTTCAAATTCTATCAACCACTGAT
>CALBEE010000233.1 GCA_937927575.1 uncultured Saprospiraceae bacterium
TTCAGCCCTCAATCCTCTATACGGCTCAAGACTTGGATCCTTAGCCGAAAGACTGCTAAAAGGCAACTCGTGAGACACATAAAAATCTAAATAAACACCCGTACGATCTGTCACAAAACTCGGACAGTCTTGTCTAAATTCTTCTAACATAGATTGAGTAAGTTCGATCTCATCATGATCCTCAACCGAGTATAATTTACTAAAAGAAGAAACACCTATAGTTCTTAATGGTCTAATATCTATTGTCCTATCTTGATCTATAGCCATGCGATCAGCATCTATATTTTGAAGATCAGAATTAATTTTTGCCACTACTATTTCTTTCGATGTAGCTAATGAGGTATCGTTTTCGACTACTATCTCTGGCGCCTTAATATTAGCCGTATTTTTAGCCTCAATATCTATTATTACTTTAGAAGCATTAACTACTGCTCTATTTTGTCTTGTTTGGTTTTGCTTTGTTTTTACAATTGATTCCTGTGTATCAGAAACCATATTCGTTGATGTAAGATCATTCTCTTTGTTCTTATTTACTTTTGTTGTTGATGTATTGGATACAAGCTTTTCATTTTCAAATATTTCACTTGACTCAGCATTAGAGTCTACGCCATTCTTTGCATGTTCTATATCATCGCTGCTGCGTACCGTTGAAATATTATCACTTTGAACCAGAGCATTACCTTCACTATCCGTAGAAGTGATCAGCAGAGATAGTCCTCCAATGACAATTATTGAAATCAAGCTCATCCATAGCCAAGGAAACTTCTTTGGCTTCGTTTTTTGCTGTACCAATCTACTCTGGATCTTATCCCAAGACTGAGAAGAATATTCTTCAGTATGGTTTTCCAGTTTTGATCGAAATATTTTATCTAATTCATTCATATACTAAGCTACATTACATAGCGATCTTGTTCAATTCTATAATCATATCCTGCAGCATATTTCTTGCCTTTACTAGCTGCGATCTACTTGTACTTTCTTTGATTCCTAAGGCTTCTGATATTTCTCGATGATTGAGACCGTCCAAGACCGACATATTAAACACAGTCCGATATCCGGTAGGAAGCTTATCTACTAATCTGAGCATATCCTCTGCTGAAAGCTTAGCATATACTACTGGATCGACTGATCTTTCTTGATAGCCTTCGAGCCCTATTTGTTCTGATTTAAATGATTTTTTGGATACTAACTTAAGTGCAGTATTCACCATAATTCGTCTGACCCAACCTTCAAAAGATCCTTTATATTCAAACTTATGTAAATTCGTAAATACTTTGACAAACCCATCCTGCATGATCTCCTCGGCTTCGAGTCTATGCCTACCATATCTCATACAGACAGACATCATCTTAGGGGCATATAACTCAAACACTTGCTTTTGAGCATTATGATCCCCATCTAGACATTGCTGCAATAGATCCTTCTCTGTCAAGCTGTTGAGAATTAAGGGTGCCATTAATTAGTTTTATCCACTTAGAAGACTCGTCAAGTGATCTCGACGCTGCTTAGAAATATGATTATTCTTCAGAATCTCCTTCTTCACTTATGATAGCATCATCGATTAACTCATTTCCATCACCGTCCAGGTCTTCAAAGCCAGCAGCTTTCGAAGTAGAGTCAATCGTTGCGTCTATAGCCGCATCATAGTCTAAAGTAGGCTTAGAAGGCTCGTCCGAGGCTCTCAATTCAAGACCTTCCGTATCTTTGATTGTGATCTTTCCTTCAGAAAAAGCATCGTATTCACCACTGGCAAATTTATCTGCTTTAGAAAAGAAATCATCCGTATCTTCTAATAGAGAACCTTCTGCATCTAAGGTATCATCGGCAAACTCCTTTTTGGGCTTCAACGCTTCTTCTGCTTCCATTTTTTGCGCTTTTTCGATAGTAGCATCTAATTTCTCGCTCATATCACCGGCAAAATCTTTAGCTTTTGCCACTACATCATCCGCCACATCTAAAGCTTTATGGCCTATTTGCTCAGATAAATCCTTCGCTCTATCTAGGACATCTCCACCTTTATCCAGCACCACCGAACCGACGTCTTCAGACAGGTTAGCTGCTTTATCTAATACTTTTTCACCAGCACCTAAGACCTTCTCTCCTACCGACTCCGAAACATTCATAGCACCTCCTACTACTGCTTCTCCTGCGGTAAGTACCTTATCTCCCACGGATTCTGAGACATCTGCAGCTTTCTTCACTACTTCATTATCACTTATTTTGTCAGATAAATCAGATGCTATATCCTTACCTTTTTCGATAGCGCCTTCTGCCATTTCCGAAGCATCAGCAGCAAACTCTTTACCCTTTTCTATAGCATCTTCAGCAAGATCTTTTCCCTTTTCAACCAGATCACCCGCCTTACTCATTACAGCATCCCTTAATCCACTAGTTTTTTCCATTATACTTCCTCCAGTCTCTTCAAATATATCTTTGGCCTTATCAGTGAGCTCACTCCCCTTTTCCATCGCGTAGTCGGCAGTCTTTTCAGCAGCTGATTTTGCTACCGACTTTTGCGCAAATAATAGTCTTTTGATCGAGCTAAAAAATCCCATGGTTGTTATTTATTTATAAGTTCTTTAATCAATTCGAAAAACTCCAAAAAGGGGAGCTTTTGCAACTTAAGAAATAGTACAAAATCTATATCTTACAGAATATTAAAAATACGAACAAAATCGGCATTCCGCCTATATATTACAAGCGAAACCACATGACCAGCACCCAATCGAAGATACACGACACCATTGCGGAGATTAAAAAGCTCAATTCTATTCAAAAACACCACTCTAGTACGACTGCAGAACTAGAAAAAGCCTATAAAGAACTCAATACACTAGAAGATCAACTCGTCGATGAATTAGAAGATATCGAAAAACTAGAAAAAATGAGCATCACTTCAGTGTTCTACAAGGTATTGGGATCCCAAGAAGAGCAACTCGAAAAACAAAGACAGGAATATCTCGCAGTTTCACTCAAACATAAAGAGCTCAAAAAAGACATTGAAATCTTAGAATATGAGCATAAAATCATAAGTGGTAAAGTACAAGAGATTGGCGGACTTGAAGCCCAATTGGAAGATCTCAAAAAGATAAGATTGCAGGAGATTTTGAAAACGGACGATAAGCTGAGAAGGCAGATTACGGGTATACATCGCGAGATGGACGATATACGTGGTGAGCTAGAAGAGCTAAGGCAAGCCAATTCTGCTGGAGACGCATGTCTTAGAGCTATTGCTGAAGTAATCAAACATCTTAAAGATGCAGAGCATTGGGGAAATTGGGATATGATGAATAAAAAGGGAGCATATTATTCTCAAATGAAACATAATGCTATCGATCGAGCGATGAATGCGGCTCAACAAGCCAAGCATAAATTAAAGATATTTGATAGAGAACTGGTAGATGTCAATATAGAACAAACTCAGTTACACATAAAAATTGATGGCTTTGGTAGATTTATCGATATCTTCTTCGATAACTTGATCTCGGATTGGGTGATACAACGGAAAATCAAAAACGCCTTAAATAACGTGGATGCGACCTTTGATAAAATTAAGAGATACGTCCTTGTGATAGAAAAAGAAATGTCTATAATGCAAGGAAACTTAAAAATATTAGAAGGTGATATCAATGAAGTCTTAGAATCATAGGTAAATAGTCAGGAGCAATACATTAAATAAATAGGCCATATATAAATAACTGATATATGGCACGGTAGTTGTCTTTAAGAAGTTAGAAGCCAATATTAATAATTGGTAACTGCAACTGTTGAAACCGAACCAAAGAGAATATCATTTGAAAGTGATATTCTCTTTTTTATAGAATTTATTTGAACAAAGATTTGCGTCCATACTTGCTGCAGATGGGACATGCCTTATGATCGTGGCCTCTTGCAGGACAATACTCGCGACCAAAAAAGATGATCTGAAGATGAAGCCGATTCCAAATACTCTTATCGTAGAGTCGCTTCAAATCTTTTTCTGTACGATCCACATTTTTCCCTGTACTCAGACACCATCTATGCGCTAATCTATGGATATGTGTATCTACTGGAAAAGCAGGTACGCCAAAAGCCTGTGACATCACTACGCTTGCCGTCTTATGCCCTACTCCAGGTAGACGTTCTAAGGCTTCAAAACTTTGCGGAACTTGGCCATCATGTTCATCAATAAGTATCTGAGAAAGATTCCAAATGGCCTTAGACTTTGAAGGAGACAAACCACAAGGGCGGATTATTTCTCTTATCTCTTCGATAGAATGAGTCACCATGTCGTAGGGATTATCTGCCATGGCCCAAAGTGATGGAGTAATTTGATTTACTCTTTTATCGGTACACTGTGCCGATAATAAAACTGCTACTAATAAGGTATAAGGATCGGTATGATCCAAAGGAATGGGAATAACTGGATATAGCTCTTCCAATATTCTAGCTATATCGTCTGCTTTTTCTTGCTTAGTCATAAGTGTTAAAATACAACTCCTTTATGGAGTCATGTTAAAAAGTAAACTTTAAATTCGAAAGACTAATTTTGTCCAATAACTTAAATCCTCTTGCTATTGAATTCGTATCAGATTAATTTTCTTATTTCGATAGAATATTCAAGTGGCTTTTAATTATATCGTACAATTCAATCTCCCAATCTACAGATGTTATTAAAGGATACTCATCATTTACTCTAAAATCTCTTGGACTTAATATTACTTTGATCCCTTTATCTAAAGCTTTTTCAGCCAAAAAAAATACCTCCTCTATAGAATCATCACCGATGGGAATACATCCAATAGTTACCTTTTTACCATGGATAAATATATCTCCTCCCATTTCGCTAACGTCCGAAAATTGCGTCTTCTTTTTATCGAATGCATTGGGATAACTCACTTTAAGCGAAAGATGGTAAGAACTGTTAGGATTTAAATACTCCACTTCGTAAATCCCCTCAGGAATCTGTCTATCTCCTTCTTTTAACTTTGGTCCTAAACTACCACTCATAGCAGTGAAAGGGTATTTCTTGATTAGGCTAAACCTTTCATTCAAAACACCGTACACCTCCAACATCTGTTCCTCTTTAAATCCTACTAAGACGATTTCATTTGGAAAGTCTGAGAATCCTGCCAAGCGCAAGTGACTTTCTAATCTTTGTGCTACACTTCTTTGAAGTGTTTTTACGACATCATCCGTATCACTTTTTCCAATAATTTGATACCATTTAGGCATATAAATACTTCTTCCAAACCAGAGACAAAGGAATATAAATAGTGAAATAAATGATATGGTAAATTTACTTTTACGACTCATTATAAGCTAGTCAAAAATTTCATCGTATCGACACCATCTGCATAGTCATCAATCTTAGGGCGCTGCGCATGTCCAAATCTAAAACTTGTGACTCCTTCAATTTCATTAGAAGACACTACGCATTGAATTAAATCTTTGTTGGTTTCAAGAAAAGTATATAACTCCTCCTTAGAATTATATTTCTGATAATGCATACTCGCTATTCTAGAAGCGATCGAAGGATCTTCTTTTACAATTAATGAACCGCTTATCATATATTGCTCTTTATTGAGAATGAAAAGAGATACGTTGTGGTCAAAATTATTCTTGTACTTATTATGCTGTGCTAAAAGCTTATAGCCTTCGTGCCATATATTGAGATATCTCTCCCAATTCAAATCAGGAGGAACTAAACACATAGAAACATTTCTACAGCCCAGACCAAAATACTCAAAAATATCGGCACCCAAAGCAATGATTTCTTCATCTGTTTCCCTACCGGTAAGGACAGCAATAGCGTTTCTATTGGCTCTAATGATATGTGGATATTTACCAAAGTAATGTTCAAAATATTTACTCGTGTTATTACTTCCAGTAGCGATTACCGCGTCAAAATCTTTGAGGCGATCGACAATTTCAAAGTACGTAGCTGTTCTGCCATCAATCTTCTCTAATGCTTTGATCAAATAAGGCGTCAGAAATCTATCCTTATCCGAAAGTTTTATCAAAGAAGTATGTCCTGCGATGAAACAACTCATGATATCATGCCAACCTACTAATGGAATATTTCCTGCTAATACTAGACCTATCTTTTTTTGCTGATGATCTTCTTTGAAAGTATAATTCGACACCCATTCATTCAGCACATTTCCCTGCATATACTGTGTCCGGATTGCATGGATCATCTTCCAAGAATTCTCTTCAGTAAACCATTGATTATGCAACTTTGATTGCAATACATTGGCTGCTAATTCCTCATTATCCTTTGTTAGTTTTTGAGCTAAAACAGATAATACATTGATTCTTTCTTCTAAATTCATTTCAATGGATTAAGGGTGAAAAAATATCAGTTTTGATATTGAAATACCAGAGAGCGTCGAATATTTATTTTTATAGATGAATGATCATTAACACAATTATTCTAAAACTAACTCGTAATGTATTAACATCTATTTTTTATATTCAACATAATGCCTCCATTTGTCAAGGACCATAGCAAAATCTTCGGGTAATGGCTGTTCGAAAAATAATCTTTCTCCACTCGTCGGATGTGTAAATCCTAATACTCTAGCATGAAGTGCTTGTCGTGGCATAAGATCAAAACAATTAAAAACAAACTGCTTATACTTGCTATAGACAGTCCCTTTTCTAATCACATTACCTGAGTATCGTTTATCATTAAAAAGTGGATGGCCTTTGTACTTCATATGTACGCGAATCTGGTGAGTTCGCCCTGTTTCCAGTTTGCATTTTATTAAAGATACATAGTAAAGGTCTTCTACGACTTCATAATGCGTCACCGCATGTTTTCCAAACTCTCCATCTTCAGAAACGGTCATTAGCATTCTATCCTTAGGATGTCTACCAATATATTCGTCTATAGTACCAGCATCTGGCTCCGGACAACTCCATACTAATGCTAAGTATTCTCTATCTATTGAATGATCAAAAAATTGCGCAGCCAAATGAGTCATTGCATGTTCATTTTTAGCTATGACCATTAATCCTGAAGTTTCTTTATCAATCCTATGGACTAGACCTGGACGATCATTTTCATTCCCTTCTTTTAAAGGCAATGGATGATTTTCAAAGTAATGTGCCAATCCATTTACTAAAGTTCCGCTATAATTTCCTACCCCAGGATGCACAACTAGACCAGGAGGCTTATTGATGACTAATACATCATCATCTTCATGCACGATATCCAAATCCATTTCTTCAGGATATATGGTTCTATCCCTGGGTTCTTCGGAGAGATAGACTCTAATCAGATCCAGAGGTCTTACCTTATAATTAGATTTCACTTTCTTATCATTGACGGTAATAAGACCATCATCGATACCATTTTGAAGACGATTGCGAGACATTTGTTCCATTCTCGAAATCAAGAATTTATCTATTCTAATGGGTCCTTGCCCTTTATCTACTTGAATAGTTTGCAGCTCGTGAAGTTGACTATAATCCGGTGTATCGCTCATAACTTATTTGGATACTTAATAGAAAAGGCCGAAATAACCGCTTTCATCTTATGTATCTTTCTAAAAGGCAAAGGTAACACCTAGATCATATCTAATAACATCTAAAGTACTACTCTTTCTAGAGAAATAATCTAAGGACGAAAATTCGGCTTCAAGTCCGTCGTCTTCAATATCATACTTAGTGGACAAAGCGCTTATATACCCTACTTTAGCTGTGATGTAGACAGATTGAGCAACGGCATAATGTACTCCACCCCTGAAGGCATAACTTAAAGAAACATCAAAGTTGTTGAAATCAAATTCTGAAAATTCAGCGTCATCAGAAGAAGTTACAGAAGTACTTGTTATCATAGAAGTCGCACCAAAGCTACCCTCAACAAAAGGCTCTAAGCCTAATATATTAGCTCCGAGATAATGTCTATATACAGCTGAAAAGTTAGACATAGCTGTGGTTGTACGAAAATCAAAAGGAAATCCATCTACAGGGTCGAAGGTCGTCAGCGAAGCTTGGTCTATAAATGTATAATCAAAATTTAATCCTATAAATCCAGGTCTATCGCTAGATAGCTGAAAAAGATAATCGATACCAAAGCCAAAGTATGCTCCATCCAAGTTTCTTTTAAGTGCAGCCGTAGGATCCGATAGATGAAGATTCAACTCGATAAAATGCATTCTTGAGTAATCCTCTTCTTCTATATATTCTTCTTCATAATATTCCTCTTCGACTAATTCTTCCTGATCTATAGCTTCATCAGATTGACCAAATGCGCATATATAACAAGACATTAACATAAAAATCATTAGTTGCCGTAATATCATTATAACTTATATTTTAACTTCACATATCGAAGTGGATGACTAGGAATACCACTCTCTTTTTGCAACGATTCCAAGATTGGCATTGTTCCTTTTAAAAACGATAAGGTTAAGTTAAATAAAACAGACCGTAACTAGCGTTATATATACAATCAGATACACTTATAGATGAAAGTCAAATTACTTATAATTCTTGCCCTCGCCGCTTCAGTAGCCGTTTTCGCAGCTGTATTTCCCAAAGCAAATAAAGACAAAGAAAGCTTGACCTTACAAGTTTTGATGGCAGTATTAGAAAAACTCCATTTCGCGCCTCAAGAAGTAGATGATTCTCTTTCAGAGGAAATCTACAGTGAATACCTTGATGCAATGGACCGTAATAAGAGATTTTTGCTTAGTGGAGAAGTAGAGCAACTTGCAGTACATAAAAAAAATATAGACGAACAAATCAATGGTACTACGTTCGAATTTTTTGATCTAAGTAACACTCTGATGGAGCAGGCGATTACTAGAGCCCAAGGCATTTACGAATCTGTAATAGATCAAGAAGTATCATTGACAAGAAATAAGGATTTAGAGTTAGATGGTGAAAAAACAGACTTTGTCAAAAATGAAGAAGAACTTTCTGAGCGGTGGAAAGATTTCATCACTTTCCAAACCATTACACGATATGAAACCTATATCAACGATCGAGAAAAAAGTGACGATCCGGAAGAAAAAGAGAAGACGGATAGTGACTTACTAGCCAAAGCGCAGAAGAATACCAAAGAGATGTTTGATAATTGGTTTGAAAGATTAGACGATATTCGAAGATCTGATAGATATGAAGCATACCTGAATACAGTGACTCATACTTACGATCCGCATACTGATTATTATAGTCCAAAAGCTAAAGAAGATTTTGATCTTAAAATGGGTGGCAGATTAGAGGGTATTGGTGCTAGGCTATTTGTAAAAGACGACCTTACAGAAGTATCTACGATTATCGTGGGAGGGCCAGCTTGGAAAGGTAAAGAACTCGCTGTTGAAGATAAGATTCTCAAAGTAAGACAAGATGACGAAGAGGAACCTGTAGATCTCACTGGTATGCGTATCGATGATGTAGTCCAATTAATCAGAGGTAAAAAAGGAACAAAAGTACATTTGACGATCAGAAAAAAGAGTGGTAAAACAGAAGTTATCGAGATTGAACGTGATGAGGTAATCGTTGATGAATCTTTTGCTCGATCTGCCATTGTAGATTTTGAAGATGTAAAAAATATTGGCTTCATCTCCTTGCCTATATTCTACTCCACATTTGATGGTAAAAATAGCTGTGCTGATGATGTAAAAACTGAAATCGAAAAACTAAAAAATCAAAACGTAAATGGGATCATACTAGATCTTAGATGGAATGGCGGTGGCTCATTACAAGATGTAATAGAAATGTCCGGCCTCTTCATCGAAGAAGGTCCAATCGTTCAAGTAAAAAGTAGTGAAGGGAAAGCCAATGTATACAAAGATAAAGACAAAAGTGTAAGCTATGATGGACCGCTCATCGTCATGACGAATATGATTAGTGCATCTGCGTCAGAAATTCTAGCGGGTGCATTACAGGATTATGGTAGAGCGCTAATTGTAGGAAGTAATTCTACTTTTGGTAAAGGTACTGTCCAAGGTTTTTATAATCTCGATAGAGTATATAATGGTGCTGCAGATCTCAAACCTCTTGGAGAAGTCAAGATGACTACACAAAAATTTTATAGAATTAATGGTGGTTCAAATCAATTGACCGGTATCATTCCTGACATCATTCTCCCTGACAACTTTAGCTATGCCACAGTTGGGGAAAGAGAGTATGAAAATGCATTGCAATGGTCGAAAATAGAACCTGCTGAATATTCGCAAAATGTGTATCATGTTCCTAATATCGAAAATCTAAAAAAGCGTAGTGCTGAGAGAATTGCAAGCAGTGAAGTGTTTAGCTTAATCGATGACAATGCGAAGTATATTAAAGAGGTAGAAAATGATACCAAAGTACCATTGTCATATACAGGCTATAAGAAGTTTCTTAAAGAAAGAGAGGAAAGAGCTGAAAAATATGATGATATCATGAAGGATCCATTAGTTGGTCTTTCTGTAGAGAATCTTGCAATAGACATTGATCATATTCAAGCGGATAGTAGTCGTATTGCACGTAATCAAGATTGGCTCGAGGGTCTTCATAAAGATGTATATCTACAAGAGACAGTTTTGATAATGAAAGACATGATCGAAAAATAAGCATGTAATTTGAAGACTAATCTTTGATCGATTTAGTGTTTTTTAAGTGTACATAAAAATTCATTTTAAGAAATACGAAGGAATATTCGATCACAATAATTTATGATTATATAAATCATAAAAGGAAACAAAAAACTCTAGAACAAGCCAATAGTTCATTTGATTGTTCTAGCCACCTGCTGTGATTGCCATGCGGTTCCTTATTAGTGCTACTTGTAATTTTACGCTCTTTGTTTGCTCTCTCCTTCTGAATATACTCATTCCTATATTGAGATTTTCTTGGCGATCAAGAAGAGATCAACAAATTCTTTTCCTTCAGCATTTACATATGGTTTTCTGATTTCATGTATCAATTTGAATTCATCAGCTTCTAAAGTGGCTATCAAATTTGAAGCTTCATGATAAAACACAAACGTTTTTTCATTGTAGTTTTTCGAGTCGACATATTCTGAATCAGTATACTTACCTTCCATTGTACTTATGTAGAGGATTCCATTTTCATCCAGTATCTGACTGCAATCACTGATCAATTTAATAGCATCTTCTTGACTGATATACGGTAGACCGAAAGCACACATGATGGCATCAAATCGATCACTTATATGAGATAAAAAACGACAATCCATTACATCATACTTAGCTGAAGGATTATTTATTTTTGCCAATTCTATCATTTTGGGAGCGACATCTATTCCAAATATCTGAAGGTCAGCTCTCTTGGAATGTAAATATCTTGTGACATTTCCTGGACCACAAGCTATTTCTAACAACCTGTATTTGTCGGTGGGAACAGCTTGAATAAAAAGATCGAAAGTATCTAAGTAAGCATCATAATCCATAAATTGATCTTGATACTCCTTTGCTAGATTATTGAAGGTATTTTTGTTGAGTTGATATTTATCCATGATAGTTATTTAGAATTCCTCCTACTTTTTTACTTTGATTAGAGAAAGGCAATACCCAATAAAGTTATAACAAAAAAGAGCCTGCACCGCTAGGTACAAGCTCTATATTTTTTTGATCTAAGTCGATTATTTCTTAGACGAAGTAGGGATTGATTAGAAACCCATACCTCCACCCATGCCTCCCATGGATTTTTGAAATTCGTCCATAGTCATCTTCTTATATCCAGAAGCATCTGGGCTAAGAGCGGCTTCATCCATTTCTTCACTTAATTTTTTCGTCTCAAGCGTCATTGACATCTGTGGAGACTCCATCATTACCATAAGTGGAAATCCTGGCAGATCAACACTCTGTAATCCTTGGATTCCGTTAGCTGGTGCATTTACTTCTTCTGTAACATATGCTGATATTTTCATATCTGGAGTATCTGCGCTTTTAATTTTAACTAAGTATGTCTTGTAACCCAGAATTTCTTTCGTGTCAGACTTTACGGCTTCTACTTCTGCTTTTACCTGGCCTTGAGACTTTTGGGCTTCATCCATACTAGTTTCCACTAGCATTTTTGAACCCATCATATCCATATACATATCCATCTTTCCAGACTCTTTGTTCATTTTGATATCGGTCTTGACCATTCCACCCATCATACTCGTTTTCGTGATACTTTCGTCACCTTTAAATATGATTTCGAATGATGTTCCTTTCATCATTTCTAGCATTTGTGCTGTTTGTGCATCTTCAGATCCTACTTTCGTAATTTCCATCATGATGGTTCCTTTATCTAGAGTCTTTTGCGCATTTACCGTTAATAAAGCGATTGGAGCTACGAGTAATAGGAAACTTAATAAGTGCTTCTTCATTATTTGTTATTATTGATTTAAGTTCAAGTTAGTGACCTCTCCATTGGGTCTTCATACGTAAAAATAGAATTATGAGTCCTAAAGTTTCAATTTCTATGGTGAAAATGGTGAATTAACGCTTATTTAAGATTAGAGTTTTTAACATTTTGAATTCATAAGTTTACCATTTTCACATCTATAAGACGCTCCTTAAATTCATAAAGTTACACAGCCTATACATGCATTGGTCTAAAGAAATGGACTGTTGGACGATATAAGCACGATTGGGAAACTGTATCTGTAGTATAATTGTATAAAGTATTAGATCAAATTAGCAACCTATGAACCGTAAAGAAAGGAAGAAATTCAATAAAGAACTTGGCGACTTTATAACCACTGCGCTTATTTTAGGATTCATCAATTTCATGACTTCTCCCTATCCTTGGTTTTTATGGGCTGTGGGTATTTGGGGTGCAAGCCTTTTAGGGAAATTTATACAGTACAGAATGGATGATGAGTTTGAAGATGAAGACGAGGATTATTTGGATATTGAAAAACATCCTCAATTCGAAAAAGAGGCAAAAAAGTGGAGAGAAAAGGATTTAGTTTAATCCTCATTTCCGTTGATACTATCTGAAATATTTAGATATTAATTTTTGAAAGATTGTACCAAATTATTCAGTCTTAAAATATTTATTAGATTAGTAGCAAAGCCGTGCATAAATGGATCCATCTATTATAACTTCTCTTCATCCTCATACTCAATCCTATCACGATACGGCACAAAAGGAATTTTGAGAAGCTCCCAGATATTTTCAGTCTCATGAGCATCCATATGTGTATCTAATCCATACACAAGTTTTTCATTGTCTACCCTTGAGAACGTTCCAAACAGACGATCCCAAAAAGAAAATATATTACCATAGTTTGTATTACTGTAAGGCTCACGATAGTGATGATGTACTCTATGCATTCTCGGTGTAGCTATGAAGTAAGATAAAAAAGTGTCTAAGGCTTCTGGGATATTCATATTGCTATGATTAAACTGGGTCGCTACAAGAGAAGCAGACTGATATAAAAATATCAACCAAACTGGAGCTCCTACTATAAATACGGCTAATATGGTGAATGCAAACCTGAATACACTTTCTCCAGGATGATGTCTATTGGCTGAAGTAGTATCAAGGTGCTGATCAGTATGATGAATGATATGAAACTTCCACATCCATTTTACATTATGTTGTACCCAATGCACAAGATATGCGCCAATTAAATCCATTAACATCAATCCAAAAATGACCTGAGCCCATAAGGGAAAACTCAACCAATTAATCAATCCAAAACTATTATCCGTCACCCAAATAGTAACCGATACCAGCATAAATGCCATACTAAAATTAACGATTACAGTAGTGAACGTAAAGAACAAATTCATTCCCGTATGCTTCCATTTGCTATAATCCAATCTAAAAAAAGGAAATGCATTTTCAATTAAAAAGAAAACTGTCAATCCACCTACCAAGAGCAAAGATCTGTGGGCTGTAGGCATATTCGAAAAATAGTCAACTATTAAATCCATGTTATCATATCTATTGTACCGATAAAAATATAAGGAATTACTTACATTGGTGTTGCATTTAGTAGACTATTAAATTATGAATACGATATATAGAATACAAACAGTTATATCAATTATCATATTGATTCAAAATCTGAGTTACTCTCAAACGTTTGATGATGCTTTTATACAATATCATAGAAATGTGGAAGACATCCATGTATTAGAAACCGAAGCGCGATTGTCTTGGGTTAATGTGAATACTCAAGATACCATCCACTGGGCCAAAGAAAATTTGATAGTAGACGAAATGCCAAGATTTCAAGGTTGCGAGGCAATTACGGACGATGTCGCAGAAAGAAAAGTATGTGCAGATCAAAGACTATTAAAATATATCTACTCTAATCTTGTATATCCAGTAGAAGCTTTAGAAGATCGAATAGAAGGTACAACCGTAGCTAGCTTTTATATCAATCCAGATGGTACGTTAAGCAATGCCAAAATAAAAAAAGATGTAGGTGCTTATACTGGAGGTGCAACTCTAGATGTATTAGACAAAATGAATGATGAAATAAAATGGATTCCTGGAAAATCTAATGGCCAAGTTGTACCTGTATTATTTACTATTCCAGTGCGTTTTAAATTGGCTCCACAAAATCGCATTCAGCACCCTAAAATGTACAGTAAATATTACGAAACCAATGACGACTGGGAATTAATATATGACCCTGAAGGAGAAGCTACACTTAATGAAGAGGCAGAAGTAAGGATTTTAGTGAGTGACAATGGTAAGGTCCTAAATACTAGAATATATAGTCCTTTATCGCAGGCTGCGCGAAAGAAAGTCAATGAAATTGTATTGGATCTCTTAGACAATAGCTCTTGGAGGCCTGGAAGTACACATCATTTTGAGAATACGATGGAATATGTATTTAAAGTACGATTATAA
This sequence comes from uncultured Saprospiraceae bacterium, assembly GCA_937927575.1. Lineage (GTDB taxonomy): Bacteria > Bacteroidota > Bacteroidia > Chitinophagales > Saprospiraceae > UBA1994. Next base: position 14,797 of record CALBEE010000233.1, read on the forward strand.
TACACCAATACTATGGAATTTAGCATCTAACTTAATTATGAAATTAGCTTTCTATTAAATTATAGTATCACTTCTAAAAAATAAATGATGAAAATATTTTTAAGTATGTGCATAATCGCATTATTGTCAATTACGATTAATGCACAAGACGACAGATATCGCGTAAAATATAAAGAAGGCGATGAAGTTTTCAAAGTTGTCGAACAGATGCCAAGATTTCCAGGGTGTGAAGAAATCTCTGAAAGACAAAGAAAACATGATTGTAGTAGAGATAAGTTGATGACTTACATCTATACCAATTTGGTATATCCAGAAACTGCAATAAAAAAAGGAGTGGAAGGTAAGGCAATTATACAATTTATAGTTCAAAAAGATGGAACCCTAACCGCTCTTAAATGTATCAGAGATCCAGGGCAAGGTACTGGTGATGCAGCTATAGCCTTAATACATAAAATGAATGAAGATGGAGTAGTTTGGACTCCTGGAAAGCAAAGAGGTCGCCCTGTACATTTACAGTATACTTTGCCAATAAAATTTGAATTAGAGGGTAAAATTGAAAATAAAGAAAAGCCACAGATGGTAGAAATTCCAGCAGATGCAATGCAATACAATCCTAATAGTAATTTCCCTCCACCACCGCCGCCTCCTCCTGCTCCAGAAGAGCTATTTAAAGTAGTAGAGCAGATGCCAAGATTTCCAGGGTGCGATGGTCAGGGTTTGGATGACAAAGCGCTCACAGCTTGTTCGAAAGAGAAGTTGAGTAGATACATTTTTTCAAAACTAAAATATCCTTCGGAAGCAAGAGAAGCTGGGACTCAGGGTAAAGCAATTGTTCAATTCGTTGTGAAAAAAGATGGCACAATAGGCGACATCAAATTATTACGTGATCCAGGCAATGGTTGTGGAGAATCAGCAAAGCAAGTTATCGATTCTATGAGTGATGATGTTACTTGGATTCCTGGGAAACAAAGAGGCCGTCCAGTAAACGTGTTATACACTTTGCCCATAGACTTTAAGCTGTAGTAGGGAGACAAAAAATTAATTTTTAATGTGTAAGGCATTCTTTATTTGTACACCTCTATAACTAACCAGTTCCTTCACTAAGGCCATATAAAATTAGGAGGGCACCTTAATTTACGGCTGCTACCATAAATTAAGTACCTTAGCGGCTTATTGAAGGTAAAGACAAATGAAGTTTACAGAATTAGGCTTAGATGATGGGATATTGGAAGCAATCTCCTATATGGGATTTGAAGAAGCAACAGAAATACAAGCGAAAGCGATTCCTCTCATCATGGAAGGGAATGATATTATAGGTTGTGCTCAAACGGGAACAGGTAAAACTGCTGCTTTTCTATTGCCTATCATGCATAAGGTAATTCGTAACAAATCCAAGAATACTAGCACGCTCATCATTGTCCCTACTAGAGAACTGGCTTTACAGATAGATCAACAATTTCAAGGTTTTGGATATTTTGCACCAGTTACTTCCATACCAGTATATGGTGGAGGATCAGGCGCGGACTGGGAGCAGCAGAAGAAGGCACTCAAGCAACAGACAGATATAATTATAGCGACTCCAGGTAAGTTGATGTCTCATTTGAATATGGGATTCATCACCTTGAAAGACTTAAAGTATTTAATTCTGGATGAAGCGGATCGTATGTTAGACATGGGATTCCGAGAGGACATACAGAAAGTTATCGACATGCTTCCTAAAGATCGTCAAACGCTGATGTTTTCTGCTACTATGGCACCAAAGATTAGACAATTCGCGAAAAAGATTCTCAAAGATCCTAAAGAAGTAAATGTGGCTATCGGCAAACCTGCGGAAGGAGTATTACAAGCCGCATACCTTGTCAATGATGATCATAAAACAATGTTGCTAGACAAGCTCATCAAAGATAAACCTGCTTATAAATCAATAATTATATTTTCATCCACCAAAAAGAAGGTGGCAGAAATACACAGAAGTTTAAAGCGACAAGGTCATAATGTGGAGAGCATATCTTCAGACCTCAATCAAGATACCAGAGAGGAGGTACTTTCTAATTTTAGATCTAAGCGTACAAGAATCTTAGTAGGAACTGATGTAATTAGTAGAGGAATAGATATCGCTGATATCAATTTGGTAATCAATTTTGATGTACCAGGAGAGGCTGCTGATTATGTACACCGTGTAGGTCGTACAGCCAGAGCAGACACTACAGGAGTCGCCATTACTCTGATTAATCAGGATGACATGCACGACTTCAGTAAGATCGAAGAACTTATAGATACTGTCATTCATAAATTAGAGATCCCTAAAGAAATGGGTCAAAGTCCTACATGGGATCCAAAATACAAACCGAAGCAACGCGGTGGAGGTGGACGAGGAGGATCTGGTCGAGGTCGTGGCGGATCTGGTCGAGGTCGATCTGGCAGTGGAGGCAATCGAAATCGTAAAGGTGGAAACCATCGTGGAAAACCTCAAGGAGGAAACCATAAAAAGCGTGGACCAAAAGGGAATGGTGGGAACAATAAAGGTGGCGGAAACCAGTCTAAGAAAGATTAGACAAAAGACAGGAAATAAATTTCGAAGCTCTGGTTACTTCAAGCCCACTTTAGGTATACAGTAATAACATTACTCACAGACCTAAAGTATTTCGATCATGAAAATTAATATTCTAGAATATTTCTCCCTTGCAATAATTCTTGCAGTAACATGTTTTTCATTTCAATCTTGTCAAAAGGGATTAGATAGTATTGAAGAAGAAGAAAAAATAGAACTTCAGAATCCTTCAACTAATACAAGAAACGAAGACTGTATAATAGAGCTCTGTTGGTTAGATTTTGCTGGACATTTTGAATGTCTCAAAGAAATAGAATTTACCTTTACCGATGGTTCAACTCAAACATTATTCATTTTTAATCTTCCAGTTGAAGCAGGCTATCATAGCATCAGAAATAGCATTCTTACTTTTTTAGACAATAACGGCATTAATTTTACTTCGGAAATATACCATCCATTAGGTGAAGAATACGACTGTTATAAAGGTAATAATGTTTTACCTGGATTCTATTTCCAATCTGATCAATTAGAACAAATAACATTTATAGGCGGCGATTGTGACGGACCGGCTGACACTTCTGTTTCAACAACTGATGAAAATTGCGGACCATGCATTATGAATGTATGTTGGAGCGAATATAATGGCCACTTCAAATGCTTACATAATATTACTCTAATAATGTCTGATGGAAGTGTAGAATCGTTTAACGTTCCACCCTTAGTTACATCTATTCACTACACAAATCTTCAACCCATTCTAGAAGGAATACTTAGTCAATTAAATTTAGACTTTGAAATCACGAATACTCATCCATATGGAGATGAAAATGGTTGTACAGACAATTATCCAGACACCCCAAACTTCTATATCATTATTGAAGGAGTAGAAAGTATAATTTTTAGTGGTAGTGCATGCGGAAATCCTAATGTACTAACAAGCGAATACATTATAGAATGCGAATAAAAAATATAATCAGGAAGATCAATCTAAATAAAGATTGATCTTCCATACAAGAATCTTCACCTCAAATAACAATGAGAAGTCAAGCAAATCTTAATGTACTTATTGCATGCAATTATTATACTTAAAATACAGGCTGTAATTATCTTATAGTGACCAAGTACATTTATGAGATTTTTTAATAAATACTTAGATGAAAGTAATATCTCTTTCAATCTATTTTATGTCTTGAAAATATCAAATTTCTGTACATAGCAATTGATCGTGTTCCTTTCCTAATTTTTACAATTTTGATTTCATTCATTCTTCGCCACTCTGATTTTTCATTGTTCTTTAAATTTGTGCCCTTTAAAAACTTTCACAGGATTACCTCTTACCAAAAGATTATTCATTTGATTCTTAGTGTTACTCAATGCTAAAAATGAATCATCAGTTATCGAATTGAATTTCTCGATTAATCTACTTCTAGCTAACTTTTTGTTTTGGTGTTGTGATCGACTATCACTACTTATGGCTTCCACACCAGTTGGTCTATGAATGACCTTTATCGCAGACTCCACTTTATTGCGATGTTGACCACCTGGACCAGATGCCTTATACGTTGAATATTCTAAATCAGTTTCATTTAACGACATTGGTTCTATTACATCTATTAGATCAATTCGTATAAACCAATTTGATCTTTTATGATTTGGTCGATATAAACTTTTTCCAACCCATCTAATGGTACCAATCCAGGGTTTCATAATCATATCAAGTTGTATTCCTTCGACCAAAATTTGAACTGACTTATAAGTACCATGGTGATATCCTATCACATTATTGACAAGTTTAAAAGACAATCCACTTCGTTCTAAGAAAATGATAATTAACTTTAATAGATTTGCTACTACCCATTCACATTCTGCAGGTCCTTTTCCAGAAGACAAGTACAGAAATTTCTTTTCTATTTTAATTTTATTATTCATAATTATATATTTTAAGGCTTATCCATTCTCACTATCCGTGGAACAAATTTTCCTATTACATCAATAAGGTCATTTTGATAAGACATTACTTTTTCAATATTCTTATAAGCCATAGGTGCTTCATCGACACCGCCGCCAATCAGAGTTATTCTATCCTTCTTAAGCTTTTTTCTAAGTGCACTCATAGTAAGAGACTGTTTGGCTTTAGAACGAGAAAGTCTTCGTCCAGCACCATGTGAAGCACTACATAAAGAATTACTATTCCCTTTTCCTCTTACTATATAAGCAGGACTAGTCATCGATCCTGGAATAATACCATAATCTGATTCAGCTGCCGGTGTTGCACCTTTACGATGGACAATGTATTCTTCACCATCATGGAATTCTTTCCATGCAAAATTATGATGATTCTCAATTTTCGCTATTGGTTTTAGTCCCAATGGAGCTACTACATTTTTGTGGATACGATCATGGCATGCCGTAGCATAGTCTCCTGCAAAATTCATAGCCATCCAGTACTCTTGCCCTAAACCATGATCCATATCTAACCATGCCAGACTTTTAGCTTGTCGAGGAAGAAAGCATTGGGCCATTGCCAAATCAGTATACGTTTGAGCGATAGTAGCACCTATCCCTCTCGATCCTGAATGTGCTAACAATCCAACATATTCACCTTCAGGTAATCCAAGTCCATTGTTTACATCCATATAAACCAGTCCAAATTCTACGAAATGATTTCCTGATCCTGAAGTACCTAATTGCTTTGCGGCTTTCCCTTTCAGGTTTTTAAGTATTGGAATTAATTCAAACTCTTCCCTATCTAAAATTTCGTGGGATTGATTGATATCTAATATACCTCCTGTGCCAAAATTGGTTTTATCCTTAATAGCTTTTCCAAATGCATAAGCGTTTTTATTAAGATATCTTTCATTAATATCATAAATTGTCAAACTCATCCGACAACCTATATCTACTCCGACGGCGTAAGGAATAATTTTATTCTTTGTTGCTAATACACCACCAATAGGCAATCCATATCCATGATGAGCATCTGGCATCAAAGCGCCACGCTCTGCAATAGGTAAACGCATCGCTAATGACATCTGATCAAAAGCAGCATCTTCGATTAATGATCTGCCAAAACAATTAAATCCGGCAGCTTCATCATTCAAGGATTCTTCCTTTTGTGTAGGTTCTTCTTTAAAATCATACAATTCTTCAGCGAGCATATTTAATAGAGGATCACTCAGAAATAAATGAGGACTACTAATAACTTCGCTCAGTATTGATAATTTTTCTTCTTTCGTATTATGTTTAAAATGTTTTGATGTGATATCAATTGCTAATGATATCGCCGCATTATTTTTATAATTTATTTTTCTAAGGTCTTTACCTCTTAATGTATTATTTCCCATTGTTATTTGGATTAAATGCTTCGTATAACACAAAGCGGTAGCTAGCCTTTAGGAATACCCCAAAGGTGAAGTTCAGTATAATTTCACTGTGAAAAGTTCAGTATAAAACCAATACTAATTATCCAGAAATTTTAAGACAAATAATAGTATCCTAAGCCAAGATACTTAGTGAGTATTAGGCATAAAAAAACCGATCAAAATCGGCAGACAATAATATTACAGGATTACTATTAAGTAATTAGTTTATTGATCTGACATGATCTAAATGGACGATATGTGCGTTGTGCTCAGACATAATTACCTCCTCTATTTAGGATGATAAGTTGACACAAATGTATGTAAAAAATAATTTAGGTTGTCATCTAAATGAAAAAATATTCAGAATTATCATTTGCCGCAATTTTAAAACAACTAACATGAAGATTGATCTTATTAATAAAAAAGAGTTTCTCTCACAAAAATTACTCTTTCAAATATTTCGGAATCTGTCTATGTCGAGTTTTGTTTTCATACACTTGAGCAATATCTAATAATAAACCTTCACTCCATTTACGTCCAAATATAGAAAGACCAACAGGAAGTTCTCCTACATAACCCATCGGTATTGTGATATTAGGATAACCTGCTATTGCTGCAGCTGATGAAGAGCCTAATGTAAAAGTATCTCCC
>CALBEE010000234.1 GCA_937927575.1 uncultured Saprospiraceae bacterium
TTGTTGGAAAGGCCAATGCAAAACAAGCCGCTTTGAAATGGAGTATATGATGAAAGGCCGTTGGGATGGCATTAGACCTATACATCTGGAGGAATTGGATCGCAGCATGGTAGTCGAAATGACTATCCAAACTGCTTCTGCTAAAATAAGAGATGTCGGAATAAATGATGAACCTGAAGATTACAAATTGGATGTTTGGGCAGGCTTGGTTCCTATCCGACAAATCGCAGAGTTGCCGATTGCTGATCAAGGTAAACCTCAAGAGTTGGAAGTGCTTCAGCATGTTATGGATTATTATCAAAGCAATCAATAGTTTATGATCAATATTAAGTCTTTGTCAGGAGTATCCTTTGAGGAGATTGCAATGGTATTCAATGAATCGTTTTCAGATTACTATTTTCCTATACGATTTACGGCCGAACAATTCGCTGAAAAGTTTGCTTCCGAAAAAGGAGTCTTGGACTTATCTGTAGGAGCGTATGATGGCGAAAAGCTAGTAGGTTTTATATTGCATTTCCTTGATGAAATAGAAGGTATGACTGTGGTTTATAATGGAGGGACTGGAGTGGTTCCTAGTTGTAGAGGGCAAGGGCTTACTTTGAGAATGTATGATTATATATTACCTAAACTCAAATCGAAACAAATAGATAGAATGGTCCACGAAGTTTTGTCTGTCAATACTCCGGCTATAAATATTTATAAGAAGGTAGGCTTTAAGCAAGTTAGATTATTAGATTGCTTTAAAGGAAGATTGAGAGTGCAAGATAAAAGTTGGCCATTTGAACTAAGAGAAATCGAATCATATGATTGGAAATTGATGACCTCATTTTGGGACTATACACCTACTTGGCAAAATTCAATGCCGACATTAAATAATTTAAAATCCACAACGCTCTCTTTTGGTGTTTTTGTCAATTCAAAATTGGTGGGGTATATAATACTGAGTCCTCACAAAAATCGTATTCATCAATTGGCGGTTCATAGAGAATATCGAAGACAAGGAATTGGCACGCACCTATTAAATACAGTTGCAGAAATAGCTGAGGATAAAGATATAACAGTAATTAATGTGGATAGAAGATTAGAATCCATGCGTAGGTTATTTGAAAAATTAGGTTTGGAAACTTTTATTGAGCAAATTGAGTTAGAGCGATTTTAGAATCAGTATTTGATTTGATCTTTGTTTTTTTCTTTATGGATTGGTTATATTTATCGTATTAGCTCTATCAAATATGAAATGTCATGACTAAAAAGTCTTTTTCAACGGAAATGATCATTGGTTTGATGGCAATGGTGATAAGCCTTTCCACGCTAATCGTTTTTGTTTATCAAACTAATCTGATACGCAAGCAGCAGCATATGTCGGCCTATCCACATTTGAGTATCGGTCATATGAGTTCAGTATCAGAAGACTATCGATTCGCCCTCACTAATAAAGGGGTAGGGCCTGCTTTCATCACTTCTGTGGATGTCAAAGATGCAGATGGCAAGAGCTATGATACCTTGTTAGATTACGTCAGAGATAATATTTCTGATAAGGACTCTATTAATTTAAATTATTCAGACATCATGGAAGGCTTCTTAATAGCCGAAAAGGAATCTATTGACCTATTTAAACTTTCGGATCGATTCGAAGAGAGTAATACCATTCATGCGGCAAATGCACTGCGAGAGATGTTAATAGCAAATAATTTAAAGCTATCGATTTCCTATAAATCTATTTATGGTGATAGTTGGACGATTCGAAATGGAGCAACAATTCCCGCTAAAAACTAAAAATTCTAATTTTCTACTTATTCCTAAAAGTATCCTTTATGAAAAAAATATTATTCGTCTTTTTCTTAATTAGTTGTTTTGTGTTTTCTGGCTCTTCACAAGGTCCTACTTTGAAAAGTGATAGAGATCTTGTCTTCGCGGCAGTAGAGGATTATGTACTCGGTTTATATGAAGTATCTCCTGAGAGAATAGCAAGGAGTGTAGATTCTACTCTGCATAAGATTGGCTATTATGAATATGATGGCGAGCCTTATATTCATGTGCCGATGACCTATAAGCAATTGTATGATTTGGCAGCTACATGGAATAGTAACGGAGATCAAGCGCATGATGAAAGTATTAAAGAGATTGTGATTTATGAAGTCCACGATAAAACTGCATCTGCTAAACTTACCGCAAAGTGGGGTATAGACTTTATGCATTTAAGTAAAGTTAATGGACAATGGAAAATCATGAATATTATGTGGCAGTCACCACCAAAGTAGCTAGTAATACAAAATATTAAACCAATCTCGAATAGTGATTTTTATACATAAATTTATTTTGTATTAAAGAAGGGAGCCATTTCCTTTTCTTCCCAAGAGCCTTTCATAAGTAAATTGTATTTTTTTTCAGCCTCTTCTTTTTTTTCGAATAGTAGCAAATTGATAATTTCAAATACTTTTGCTTCAGCATATAAAGCCTCAGTTTTTTCAGTTTTAGATATAAAACTTGAGAATGCATTTTTAGCTTCATTATATTTATGCGTTCTCATTAGACTATAAGCCAAGTAGAAAGTACTGGATTTTGGCTTGTTCGTCGAAGATTTATATAGTTGAATGGCTTCATCATATTTTTCATTTTCAAATGCTATCGTTGCATTTTTGAAATCGTCATCATGTTCATTGTTGCCACCTCTATCAATATTGACCTGGACAGGATTAGCTTGTACATATTGAGAATAATTTTGACTATTAGAATCTGAGGTAGTCTTAAAGTATAAGAAAAATACGGCTATTGCGGCTATGCTAGATGCTATTAGGTATAGATATCGAATTTTACCGTTAGTTGGTTTTTGGGCTTGTTCTGAAGGTACTCGTTCTACTCCATATTTTTTGCTAAGTATCTCTTGGTACTTATCAATTTTTTCTTGATCAAAATTTTGTGATATTAATTTTTCCATAATATTTTCTACCTCTTCTGGTGAGGAATTTATGTCTGTTAATTTTTTAATGTCTTTCATAGCTCTTATTTATATGAATCTTAAAAAATTATTTCTTAATACATTAATGCATCTTTCTTTTTGCTTTCTAATAGCAGCGGGTGTTTTACTCGCGTTTTTAGCCAGTTCGACCATTTTAATTTTATCGTAAAAATAGGACTTCAGTAGCTGTTGGCATGCTTCTCCCATCTGGCTCCATGCTTTATTAAGTAATTGCATTTCTTCATCTGAGTACTGTTTCTCTCCTACAGCTCTTTCTGGTAGTATATCTTTAAAGTCGAATTTCGACATCCGCTTTTTGGTCTTTAAGAATCTATTGGCAGCCATCCGAGTAAATAGGTATCTAACATTACCATATTTAATTTTTCCTTCCTTTAACGATTCTCTAAATTGTAGCATCTACTTCTTGTGGTGATGATTGTCATGCAAGACGTATCTATAGAGATGAAAATTTTGGTTTACAGCCTAGTGGAATTCAATCTTCACAAACTGGATGCGATGAACCATGTCCGAATACAGCTTGTGAAACACCAACGGATTTAGCATGTACTCCTTTAGCATCAAGCTTTAGCTTGAGTTGGAGTCCGACGCCAAATGCTATAGGATACGAAGTAGAGCAATTTTTTGGTGATCCTTCTTGTTGTGCTAGTTTATTCTCAGGAATAACAAATCACGAAACTGAACAAACAGAAATTGAAGTTCAGGGACAATGTTATAGTTGGAGAGTGCGTTCGATTTGTGCTGATGGAGAAGTCAGTCCATGGAGTGAAAAGGTATGTAATGATGGAGAGAGTTGTTTCGTTCCAGAAGACGAAGAAGAAGTATGTCAAGCTCCTACAGATTTAGACTGTGGTCGTTTGGATGGAGAGTCTCAAGACCTTAATCTTACTTGGGATTATTCTGGAAACCCTATAAATTATCAAATTGAATTTACTAATGGTGATTCAGATTGCTGCGATGGACCACCTTCACCGCCTAGAATAACTGAAGCTGGAGAAGACAATCAATTTACAGTTGCTAATGGAGTTTTAGGTTGTTTCAGCTGGAGAGTTAGATCTCAATGTGCAGATGGAGAATATAGTGAATGGAGTGCGAAAATGTGTCAGAACCAAGGAGAGTGTTATTATCCTGAAGAATCTATAGAAGAGGAAACTACTGGTAGATCTGCATTGCAGGAAGGTGCATTGAATGATATAAAAGTATTTCCAAATCCATTTACAGATTTCGTAGAAGTCACGGTACCCAGCTTTGAAATGGAAGTAGCTATATCTATTATGGATATTAATGGAAGAGTAGTTTTTGATTCTAAATTATCCAATGTAGAGTCTAATAGAATTGCAACAGATCATTTAGTTCAAGGCACATATTTGTTAGTAATTAAATCAGGCGAAGAAGTGAACGTAGAGAAGTTAGTTAAATATTAGTACATAAGAAGAGTGTTTTTTAATTGGGGTCTAGATGAATTCTAGATCCCTTTTTTATTAGTAAATGCAATCATTTATTAGATTATTCTTGTCACAATGCGATTCTTAAAGGGCTATATATACATCCAGTATTGACTTTTATAATTCAGGTAGAATTTGTTTGCTAAATGCTGGTGGTAAAGAGAATCTACGATAATAAATACCTAAGCAACATTGCAGTGTGGGTTGACTCTATTTTCCTTGTAGGCACGCTAATTTTTAATATTGAATGTGATGAATAAATATTTTATTTCGTTTTTGTTTTTATTTTCCTTTTTATTTGGTCAAGCTCAAGAATACAGTCAGGAATTCGAACAGAATCATGGATCTACTGCTTTATTCGAAGGGGTATATGATAATTGGATAAACGTACACGGTACAGTAGATGACAATACTAGGCCAGGATGGGCACATATGTATTCTAGGCATAATACTTTTAATTGTAATATAGAACCAAAACTTTCAGAAGGTTTGGCATTCAACTATCTATTTGAGGCAGGAGTGGAGTATACAATAGAATATAGATTAGACGCAAACAACTCTCAATCCAATGTAGAATGGATTTTAGCGAATGATTTGGTAAATCAAACTGGCTCCGCAGGTTGTGCGGTAGGATTTGAACACAATGCTCTACCTTTACCAGTAGATGCTGAGATAGTGGTAGCAGCACAATCTACACCGACATCACCCACTGTATTCACTAAATCATTCATACCCCTCGAAGATAAAAATTTCATTTGGCTGCGTCCTATGAATAGACAAACATGTTCCTCTTGTGATGAAAATACTGATGTTTACTTAGATTATTTTAAAATTATTTGTGGTTGCGATAGCAGTACTGATGCTACTTATGGTTCTCAACTTAATGATATTCAGGGGACTAATACTTACAGCGTAACTAATTATTGGCAGAACTATTATGTTGAAGAAGATAATCCTTGTGGTATTGAAGAAACGTGGTGTTTATTTATGAAAGAGAGTCCAGAAGATGAAGAATATATTCATGTTAGTTCAATTGAGGGACCTTTTTACAATTTTATACTAACACAGGATATCGATTACAAACTAACTCATAGCATATCTACACCTTGTGGTGATGTTTGTTACGCAAGAACAGTAAATAGAGACTCTGGACCAAACCTTCAGTCAGGACAAATATTAATGGAGGAGGCAGATTGTGATGAGCCATGCCCTTATAATATTTGCGAACCGCCAACGATTCTGCCATTTGCCTCTAATCCTTTTTTTACCGTGCTATATTGGGATGATGCCGGAGGTGCAACTAGCTTTGAGTTAGAGATTACATATGGTGATCCTGATTGCGGTAGTTCAAATTCCATAACTTCTAGCACAGTAAATACATCCGATGAAAATTACGCAGTATGGGGTACAGAATGTTTTAGTTGGAGAGTAAGAGCACTATGTTCAAATGGTCAGACTAGTGATTGGTCTGAAAAAAATTGTATTGAAGGCGAATGTTTGCCAGCTGAAGTGGAATGTGAAGCACCAACAATTCAGCCATGTGTCACTACTCCTTCTTTTAGTGTGCTCTATTGGGATCACCTTGGAGGTGCTGATAATTATGAACTAGAGATTACCTATGGTGATCCTGATTGTTGTGATTCTGATACTTCATATACTAGTGTAATAACCACCACTAGTGAAGCACAACCAATATGGGGTGCAGAATGTTTTAGTTGGAGAGTAAGAGCATTATGCTCAAATGGACACATTAGTGCTTGGTCTGAAAAAATTTGCGTAGATGGAGAATGTTTTCCTGCCGAAGATGAGGAAGAAGAATGCGAAGTACCTAAAAATACGCGATGTGACTTTTCTGGTTTAGGTGGCGGCTTTAATTTATCTTGGTCACCAAGCGAAGGTGCAATAGGTTATGAAGTAGAACAGAATTATGGAGATGCATCTTGTTGTGTTAGTCCATTTAGTTCGACAATAATTCATGAAACGGAGGAACCCACAATTTTAATTCCTGGGTTTAATCAATGCTATAGTTGGAGAGTGAGATCTATTTGTGAGCATGGAGAATATAGTGATTGGAGTAATAAAGTTTGTATGGGTGGTGAAGGCTGTTTTGTACCCGAAGGGCCAGCTGGAAATGTTTTTGAAATTAGATCGGATGCATCTGTATTTTCCTTGAATAGTATTGAAGTATTCCCTAATCCATTTAGTGATTATTTAGAGCTTAAGAATTTTAATCCTGAAATGGAAGTAAATATATCTATTCTTGATATTAACGGAAAAATGGTTTATAATTCTAAATTATCGAAAATTGAAAATACAAAAATTACGACTGAACATTTTGTTCAAGGTACTTATATTCTCATGATTGAGTCCGGTGAAGAAGTAAAGATTGAGAAATTGATTAAATATTAAATTAGTTAATCAATTATTAAGACTGTTAGGGATTTCAGACATCAATCTGAAATCCCTTTTTCTTTTCTAATCAAACGTATAAAGCATTTCTCACAAAATTTCATCCTTATCGAAGGATATCCAACCGAATGTAGTCTAACCTTATATATTAACTAATTCGATATAACGGAAATTATGAAAAATACAATATTCTTATTAAGCCTCATCTTAGGACTCCTTACTTCTTGTGGTTCTTCAAAAGAGCAGACTTATTCTGACGATGTAGTAGAAACTCGAGGTGAGCGTGGGCAAAGGCCGGATGGAAAGAGAGATATGGCTAAGATGTTCGCTGAAATGGATGTCAATGATGATGGCCGCTTGGCTAAGCTAGAAGTGAAGGGTCGTCTCACTGAAAATTTTGAAGAAATAGATAAAGATGGCGATGGATATATCACTATGGAAGAAATAGAGAACGCTCCAAAGCCGCCAAGAGGAAATCGCGGACCCAAAAGAAATTGATTTTTATATGTGAATATGGGCCGCTTTTCATTGGGGGAGCGGCCATTTTAATTTCCTATTATACAATTCCAAAGCATTAATCATAGACATCAATAGGATAAAAAGGATGTTACAATTCTTTTTATCCCAATATAAAGAAAGCTCTATCCATAAGATAGAGCTTTCTATGCATAATCATACTATTCTATTGATATTAGTCACACATAAACCAATATATGTTACTTGTTTCATCATCGTATCCTAGATCCATGCTCTTTTCCATATCGTAGCAGCCATTTGCAGGCTCTTCTAATAACAATTTAGATAATCCCATAAAGAACATTGCCTCTTTGTCTTCAGTATGATATTCTAAATATTTTTCAAAATCATCAATGGCATTATTGTAATTGCCATGAGTAAAATGAATTCCTGCTCTTACATAATAATGTGTAGTTTGACTCGGATTTTTATGTATAGCTCTATCCATTTCTACTAATGCATCTGTGTAATCCCCTATGGATTTTAGTAAGACGGCATAATTAGAAACAGCTTGTGGGTAATAATCTGCTCTTTGTAACGCTTGGTTGTAATAGTACTTTGCACTTTCTTTGTCCCCTTTTTTACTCATTAAATTAGCTTTACTAAAGTAAATTTTCGCAATATTATCATTGAGTGTTAAAGCGTTCGTAAAGTCGTTTTCTGCCTTTTCGTAATCACCTAATTTTTTATAGGCTACTGCTCGATTATGATAGGGGATAACAAAATTTGGATCTAATTCTATAGCCATATCAAAATGTAAAATAGCATTTTCATAATCCTCTGATTTCATTTCCAATACTCCTATTAGATCGTAATAGAGTTCATTATGGTAATAACTCGTATCTAATTCGTCTAATAAATATTTTGCCTCGGTATATTCTCCCTTATCGATTAAAGAAATTATAGATTTGAGTTCGTATTTATCAAGAATATTTTCGGTTTCTAGTTTTTTCTTGTATTGATCCATTAGCACAAATGATTTGAAAAATGGATCTTCATTATTTGAATTTACTAGAGTACTGTAATCATATTTTTTTACTGGAAACAAGTTTTTTCTCATAGCCCTGCTGGTGTAGATCTCAGCATATGGATTAATAGACACAGCTCTTTGGAGATCATTTATCGCTTCTTTTTCCATGCCAGCCGATCTATACATATCAGATCTAAGCATTAAATATTTTACGTTCGAAGGATTTCTATCAATTATACGAGTGTAATAATCTATAGCACTAACTTCTGTTGTAGATATTTTAACAACATTGGATAGCGAAAATCCAGGATTAACATCTTCAGGATCTATACTTTGTCCATTTACCGTAAGGGCTGCTATCATTGCGATGGCCATTATTTTTATTGATTTCATAGACTTTTTATTTAGAGAAGTGTTTATTCACCTCACTCAATATAACTCTTTGGTCTCATTTTAGTTCGCTTATCTATTTGGTTATTAGTATTAATATTATTTATGAATATTATAGTTAATGTCAATGTCTGATAGCTATAACTTGCTTTGAGTTACTTAGTTGAATAATGTGATGCTGGTAGACCTTTTATAAATAGCTCTTTTCAAACCAATTATTAGTAATTATTTCGATTCTCATGGTTATATGCTTAGGTCTGGCTATAGAGTGTTGGCTTAGATTTAATTAGAATTATGGTCTTGAAAATAAAAACACTTCGACAAACGTATTGGGATCATCTTCTACTATGTTTCGATTATTGTAATAGTATGATATAATCCAATTGTCATTGTTAGGGAATCTGGATGCTAGCTCTACGGTTGCACTTATTAATTTGGCTAATGGGAAAAATCCACAATACCATAGGAAGTATTGCCATGTTGTGCATATTATTTCTAGTTCATATTTGTAATGTAATAATTAATAAACATTCTAAACATTATAATAATGACACAATTTAAAGTACCTACTAGAGACGAAGTAAGCGAAGGCAATCAAGCGATTTTTGACAACTTGAATAAAGGTTTGGGATTTGTTCCAAATTTATATGCATACTTTGCTAAGAATGAAACCGCATTAGGTGACTATCTGCAGCTTCAAAATAGAAAGAGTACATTGAAAGCTAAGGAAAGAGAAGTAATCAATCTAATTACTAGTCAAATCAACGGTTGTAAATATTGCCAATCTGCTCATACAGTGCTTGGTAAAATGAATGGCTTCTCAGAAGAACAAATTCTAGAATTAAGATCAGGATCAGCATCTTTCGATTCAAAATTGGATGCCTTAGTGAAATTTACAGCTTCGGTAGTAGAAAATAAAGGTAATGCTACTCAGTCTACTAAAGACGCATTTTTTAATGCGGGTTATACTGAAGCGAATATGATAGATGCAGTGATTATTATTGGAGATAAAGTGATAAGTAACTATATACATAACCTTACAGGATTTGCAATTGATTTTCCTATTGCACAGCCTTTAGAGGTAGCTACTGTCTAGCGTATAATACCATTGAATACATACAGTTGATATGTCCATACTCGATCATGGATTGGGTATGGACATTTTGTCTAACTTGTGCTAAATTAAATGAGCTAGAAGTGGAGGATTTAATACTTGATACACCGATTTTACCGTGGTCATTAGAATCTATATTTGGAGATGATGTACCTGATACTTCGGATTTTTTAGGCCAGCCATTACTGATTTTATTTTTTGGTTTGTCTTGTCCTGGTTGCTTAGGTAGAGCTGTACCTTACGCTAATAGAACGGTAGTTGAGCTTGGAGATAGAATAAGTGTTATAGGTATTCATTCTGATTTTCATCGCTCGGGTTTTACCGACTCACAATTTCAAAAAGCAAAAGAAGCGCTCTATGTCAGATTTCCTTTTTATAGAGATCAAAATTTTGATAGGACCTTTAAAGACTACAGAGCTGGGGGAACTCCTCATTGGATTTTATTAGATGCAGAGGGGAAAGTAAAATATTCACTCTTTGGATCGGACCCCAATAATGCACTGCTAAAGTTAGATTACAGGATTGCAGAATTGTTAGCATCTTAACCATGATTTTTTTAAACTTAAATATATATACTATGAATATTGCAGAAAGAATAATTAACCTGTTTGCTGGAAGAAACGAATTGACATTAGCAGATGTTCCACAAGATTTTTGTCCTAACTGTTGGGGAAGAAATGAGTACGGTGGAGCTTTCTATGCCGCTATTAAAAATCAAGGGATTAATATTAATGATATGAAAGCGCATGTCGGATGGGTACAGGATTATGCTAACAAACACCTAAATAGTATTTTACTTAAGTCCGATGAAGCTGAAGTGGTTTGTGAAAAATGTAAAGTGAAGTATGCAAAAGTGTCTTAATGTAAAAGATCAATATGTATGGAAATAAGAAAGATTAATATGGAGCAGTTTTTGAATGCTCAGGACAGATATATTCTTGTTCGTGGAAATTCAGAAGGTGCTCCACTTTGTCCTTACGGAAATCATTATGAATGGATTGGATATGACAAAGATTTAAAACAATATGTACGATTTACTAAATCTGTTTTTAAACTATTAATTAGTCATCATTTATCAACGCACTAGATTATCCTACACTTTTACTTCTTCCCATAATTCCTTATACCTTTCTATAAATTCCAAGTGAATTGGATCTATTTGGTAAGCATCATGGTCAGCAGATGTTTTGAATGTAGTAATCCAAGCATAATCATAGCTATTGTCAACCACATCTCTCGGTGTGCCTGCAGGAGGACCATAGTATACGCTTTGAATAGATTTTATTTTGGCCAATTTATCTAGTCCAGTGATAAATTCTTCCTTCAATTGTGGATTTGCATTTTCTTTAAACCAAAAATAGACGGTATGGATAAATCCAGGATTTTCCAAACTTATGTTTTTTTCTGATGGATTGGATTTGCTCTCTTCAACACTTTCGGATTTGCAATTGTAGAGTAAGCAAATGGATAACGCAATTAAGAAGGCAAATTGGATTTTCATTTGGATAATATTATGATGAGTTGCTTGTGATGGATATTGAACTGTCGTGTGTCGCACTTTATCAATTTATGTAAATGTAGTAATTGGATAGTGGAAAAATCGAATATAGTGGCAATATTATTATGCCTGTCTTTATGCTAGGCAGATTGGACTAATATTGAAACACTTCACTATATTCAGCCTATGAAAAGAAGAAAGGCTATTAGAAATATCGTACTCTTCTCATTGGGTACAGGTATTATTTACTCATGTAAGGATAAGTACGAGGCCATAAAACAACTCCATCTCAAACATCTCATCATTGATACTAAGCAATTAGATATTTTGGATGATCTCTCAAGGTTAATCGTCCCATTACAAAATATTCCTGAGCTTGCCGACCATACTGCTTTACCCTTTATTATGAATATGGTGGAACATGTTTTTGAAGAAAAAGATCGGCAGGCTTTTATGAAAGGTTATCAAAGTTGGGATCAGGAAATCCTTTCGATAAAAGGAAGAGCATTTAGTGCAATGAAGATTGAAGAAAAGCAGCAATTGTTATCTGAAGTAAATGAAGAAAGCCTTAAAGCGAGTCAGGAATTATATACTGTATTTAACACAGTAAAAGAGAAGAGCATCCAATATTTGACGACCTCGGAATACTATCAGAGAAAAGTCAATTATTATCAGATGGCTCCGGGTAAATTTAAAGGCGATGTATTATTGGTAGATCTTAAAAACAAGAACGATGAGTGAGGTGAATTTCGAAGCTATAGTTATCGGAGCAGGAATGAGTGGCAGTTGGGTGGCCAAGGAGCTTTGTGATAATGGTGTAAAAACTTTACTCTTAGATAGAGGTCCTGAAGTCAAGCACTTAAGAGATTATCCAACGGCGAGTAAGTATCCTTGGGAATTTGAATATAGAGGAGCCTTGTCAAATGATCATGTTAAGAATAACCCTATTGTAAGCGAATGCTATGCATATAAAGATGGAGCGACACACTTTTTTGTCGAAGATGATGTACAGCCCTATACACAGCGTCAGCCTTTTGAATGGATTAAAGGCTACCAAGTGGGAGGGAAATCTTTATTGTGGGCAAGACAAACACAGCGATGGAGTAAATATGATTTCAATACACCTTATACGAATCAGTTTGGGATTTCTTGGCCTATAGATTATGATGACTTAGCGCCGTGGTACAGTCACGTAGAAAAGTTTGTTGGTATTTCTGGTGAGAAGGATGGATTAGATGTATTGCCTGATGGTGAGTTTTTGCCTGCCAAGGAAATCACGGCGGTAGACAAACATTTAAGATCTATTGTTAAAGAAAATTATAAAGATCGTCATGTCATTTACGCAAGATGCGCTCACCTCACCGAACCCAGAGAGATCCATAGAAAGCAGGGTAGAGGTCAATGTCAAAATAGAACTGTTTGCGAAAGAGGCTGCCCATTTGGTGGTTATTTTAGTGCTAATTCTTCGACGATTCCATGGGCCCAAAGAACGGGTAATCTTACGCTTAGAGCTGATGCGGTCGTACATTCAGTATTGTATGATGAGCAAACTGGAAAAGCGAATGGCGTTAAAGTGATTGATGCTAATTCAAAAGAAGAGTTTGATTACTATGCCGATGCAGTTTTTTTAAATGCTGGAGCAATCAATTCAGTCGCTATTTTACTTAATTCTAGATCGAGTAGATATCCAAATGGTTTGGGTAATGATAATGGATTATTAGGTAAGTATTTTGGCTTTCATAATTATAGAGCAAGGATATCTGCTGATTGCCCTGGGTTTGAAGACAGAGTAATGGATGGTAGGTCTCCCACTAATGTATATATGCCAAGATATGTAAATATTAATAGGCAGTCAGAGACATTCAAAGGAGCATATGGTGTAGCTATATATACTGCGCGCTATCGTAAACAAGAAACGAAAAGATTAGGCCAAGATTTGTTGAATGACTTATTGAAGGACAAGAACTTTATGCCTTGGACCATTTATTCTATGATGATGGGTGAGACTTTACCAAAAGAAGAGAATATGATTTCATTAAATGAAAATAAAGTAGATCAGTTTGGTATTCCATTGGTCCATTTTAATGTAGGATATGATGACAATGATGAAAAAATGATGGAACATTTTTATCAGCAATGGGAAGAAATCTATGATAAAGCGGGCTTTACAAATATACAACGTATTGATACCGGCCAACCTCCTGGCCGAGATATTCATGAAATGGGAGGAGCAAGAATGGGTAAGGACCCTAATGATTCTGTTCTCAATAAAAACAATCAATTACACACAGTAGAAAATGTTTATGTTTCTGATGGAGCGTGTATGACTTCGACATCTTATCAAAATCCATCCTTGACTTACATGGCATTGGCAGCGAGAGCAGCAAACCATTTTTTAAAGAGTCGAAAATAAATCGGGAGTAAAAACGAGAATAAAAAAAAGATCCTCATAACACGTTTGTTATGGGGATCTTTCAAATTAGATTAACTGAATACCACCTTTGGGGAGATGGATGCAAAATCGGTCATTTGATGGGAAAAATTCTGTGTCAGTAATTTACGGTTACAGGAGACACCAGTACACAATATTTAGGTGTGAATTTATTTTAAAGTATAATTATCTTTTCAGAAAATACTTTTCCTTCTTCGTTACTTAGAATCAGATAGTACGTTCCAGAACTTACTTCAGAAACATCTACAGATTGGTTGCCCTCATTCATTTCGAGCGATTGTAATGTCTCATTTGTATCTTTGCTTAGAAGTTCAGCTTTAGTATATCTAACGCTATTATTGATATCTATATCGATAGAGGAAGTGTTAAGATTCATTTCGAAACTTACAGCCGTTTTTGGCACATTGTAAATCTTAGCTGAGCTTACATTGGTAATCTCTTCGTTTGATTCAATATTCATTACGTCTTCATAGTAAGATATATCGTTATCAAGATTTGCAGCTAATAGATCATTAGATTGTGCATTACTTTTTATCGAGAAAAGAGCTATGAAAATAAGATTAGATAGTATGATATTCTTCATCTTAGGGAAATTTTGTTTTCAATTAATTAGTTATAAAGTTGATTCCGTATGTTCAATTGGGGGTCAATTGTTTCATACAATTTAGAGACACCCATTTTTCTCGTATCCCCCCCTACATCCCCTATGAAAAATTTTACTTTGAGTATAGTTTGACTGCTAGTTTACATTTGAGGTAGTCCACTGTAAACTAGGATACATTAAATTAGTCTCCTATCTTGCAAAAGTCTTGTGAAAGAGATCAAAAAAGAAATTTTTATTTTTTTCGTGTGACTTATAAATTAATAATCCGTCACAAACTGCCGCTATAGAATAGGGGTGACTTATTATCAAGGAAAATGAAAGAGAAAAACAATGAATCGAGGAGGCAATTTGTAAAGAATTCTACACTTTCTTCTATGGCTATTTTATTGGGTAGTCCTGTGGTATTTGGAGCCCATCTTACATCAGATATTAGACCTATAGGATTATCCATTACGGATTGGAATGAATTGCCAGGTAAGAGTAATGACTTAAAAGTTTTAAACGATAGACCTATTAATGCAGAGACACCTGCCCATTTATTAAATGATGCATTAACACCCAACGATCTTTTCTTTGTTCGTAATAATGGTATTCCTCCAAAGAATGTAAATGCACAATCTTGGACATTAACCTTTGAAGGAGAATCTGCCAAAAGAAAAATTTCATATACCATTGCTGAGTTAAAATCGAGATTTAAAACGCATACGCTCAATCTTACTTTAGAATGTGGAGGGAACGGACGAAGTGAATATAATCCTCCAGCCAAAGGCAATCAATGGACTACTGGCGCAATTGGTTGTGCAGCTTGGACGGGAGTATTATTAAAAGATGTATTAGCGGATGTAGGTATAAAATCAGATGCTGTTTACATTGGGTATTATGGAGAGGATTCACATCTGTCCGGTGATCCAGATAAAAATTCTATTTCTCGAGGTGTGCCTATAGCAAAAGCGTTAGAATCTGAAAGCATGATCGCTTGGTCTATGAATGGTCAAGAGCTTCCAATCTTGAATGGTTATCCTTTGCGATTAGTATTTGGCGGATATCCAGCTTCTTGCTCTGGTAAGTGGCTTAGTAAGATCGTAATTCGTAATCGAGTACATGATGGCCAAAAAATGGAAGGAAAATCTTATCGTATACCATGTGATCCAGTGGCTCCAGGTGCTAAGGTGGCAGATGAGGATATGTGTATCATAGAGCGTATGCCTGTAAAATCATTAATTACCTATCCGAAGAGTGGTGCTATGATTAAGAAAGGAAAGAAATTACCTCTCCAAGGGCAGGCATGGACCTCTGCAGATTCGATAACGAAGGTGGAGTATAGTATTGATTTTGGCGTAACCTGGACAGCGTGTCAAGTATCCTCTGTTTCTAATAAATATCAATGGCATAGATTTGTCGCAGAAGTTGACTTACCCCAAAAAGGATATTATGAAGTGTGGGCAAGGGCAACTGATAGTGATGATATTAGACAACCCATCATATTGCCTGGATGGAATCCCAAAGGCTATCTTAATAATGCCTGTCATCGTATAGCGGTAAAAGTAGTATAATGTCTAAGCCAAATTCCTCCGATCCCAATGCCGTTCCGAATTGGCGACTATTTATTGCCTTGGTAAAATTTACTCTGTTTACCATTGTACTCGCTTTCAGCTATTTATTATTAGAAGATTCGATAGATGAATGGATCAATAGAAAACCTATACCCATTGTAAAAACTGTAAAACGCAATAGAATTACTGATGATATACCTTGGGATAAAGTAGTAAATGGAATACATGTAAGATCGGGTCTATATGATGATCCCAATGTACAAACGATAATAGGTGCCTGTACTTCATGCCATTCCTCTAAATTGATCATTCAGAATAAAGCAACAAGGGAAGGCTGGGAGCAAATGATTAGATGGATGCAGAAAACTCAAAATCTATCTGATCTTGGAGAAAGTGAACCCATTATTTTAGATTACTTGGCTAAATATTATGCACCCAAAAAAGAAGGTCGTCGTACTAATATAGATATGGATGCTATCGAATGGTACGTTTTAGATTTGGAGCAGTAAAGAAAAAATATTCCTTGGTCTTATTGGGAAATAAATATTACAGTATATTTCCCAAGTAGTCCTCGATCATACGCTCAGATATTTTGTAATTATTGATGATCTGCATTTTGAGTATGTCGTTTAGTCCAAGTTCGAAATCCGTTAATTCTTTTTTCTCCTTCATCTTTTCCATGCTGACCAAATATTTTTGATATGCATGACCGCGTATATATTTCAAATAACTGTAGTCGCGTGTTCCATCGGTTAATGCATTCAAATTGGCTTTTTCTAAAGGACTAATTTCTATAGTAGGTATTCCATTGATCGCAATTTTATCTGTTCGATTGCCAGATTTTAATTTTTCTATTTCCTCTACAAGACTTAATGTGACCTCTTCACTTTCTTTTATTTTGATAGAAATCTTATCAGATTGATTTTCTGTTTTTTCAATGATGGCATAAGATATTTCATAGGCATCATTATCTAATGATACATAAGTGGATCTTCGATGGTACAATAATTTTCTATCATAATGTCCAGTGAAAATATAATCGGCGTCTATTTCAAATAATCTTATTCTACGTTTAAGTTGACTATGCGATAATAAGATATCGTACTTTTCCTTGGCTTGTGAAATGATTTTTTTAAGTTGCGTTTTGGATTTTGATTGATGGTAATTGATACCTAATATTTTTATGCCTAAAATATCAATGCATCGATTTGATATTTCCTGCGTGTATTGAAGCTGTTCTGCATATTTATTTACTCTATCATAGTATTCATCTTTATCGTGATTGCCACTGATATAGGCAGATGGAATAGAATCTGATTCTAATAGTTTGAGTAGCAATATAAAAGCCAAATGAAATCCGTGACCACAGCTACCATCACCTGTTAAATCTCCAGCGAATAGGACAAGGTCAGATTGCTCTTCTTTTATAATGCTATAATATCTACGTAGACTATCGTATCGTGTAATATTGATATGAGATTTTTCGAAATTAATTATTTCTCGTTCTGTTATGGAGCGCAGATGAGATTCCCAATTTAGATCACTTAAAATAGTTATAATCATGAATGATAATGATGACTTTTTAGTCTGATTCGAAAATAGATAGGATGCTAAAACCTAAATTTACACTTTTGAAGTATTTTTATTCCTGTAAAAGCCAAAACGAATTACATATACTATGACTATATACATATTATTAGCGGTACTTGTGCTTGTCGCAATTATTAGATACTTAAATAATAGAAATTCGAATGTGAAGAGGATGACTGGCCAACAAGCATTAGCTGCTCATTCTGCTGGTGATGGTGTTTTTGTAGATGTGCGTACCCCAAATGAAATTGCCAATGGTAAGTTATCTGGAGCCAAAGAAATCAATGTTACTTCAGCCAGCTTTAGATCGCAGATTAAGAAGTTGGATAAGAATGAGGCCTATATTGTATACTGTCGAAGCGGTATGCGCAGTGCCAGAGCTTGTAAAATTATGGAGCAAGAAGGATTCACTGACGTTACCAATGTAGCTGGTGGATATATGAGTATGAAATAATATTATTACTTACTTTAAGCTTTGAGTATATTTATTATTTATGAATCTTATGAATAAAGTCATTTCATTTTTTAATCGCCCTTTTCCACCTACTGAGAATTGGAGCGATCGTATCAGGCTGGCGATAGCTGTGGCTATATTCGTAACATTCTTTCTTTACGTTTTCGAGCCTTTCGGCTTATCACAGGTTCAAGATAATAAATTTGGGATTTGTCTTGGTTTCGGTTCGGCCACACTCGTTGCTTCATTACTGTTTGAGTTCGTTGTTGTGAAAGTGTTTGGCCTTTATGAGAATTCGCAAAATTTCACATTTGGAAAGTGGGTGCTACAAGCTATTGGTATGATACTTACAATAAGTATTGCAAATTTTTTATTTGGTCGATGGTTGCAAGGAAGTATGGATTGGCGATTCTTTCCGCAAATGATTTATGCTACCTTCGCTGTGGGTGTTTTTCCTACAGTAGTCTTGGGTTCTATTTCTATGATGCGTCAAGAGCGAAAGTATAAAGAGATTGCATCAGATATTACCATACCATCTAATGAGGCAAAAGTCGCTTCGATACAACCAGAACAATCATATGGAGATATTCCTATTAGCAATATTAGATATATCGAATCCTATCAAAATTATGTTAGGATCGGTTACCTAAATAAAGATTCTGATTGTGTGGAGGTCATGCAACGCGCTACTCTCAAATCTATACAATCCGAATTAGATCAAACTGACATTGTTAAGTGTCATAGATCATTTCTAGTTAATAAAGAAAGTATAATCTCAGTAAATGGAAACGCTCAGGGGTTATTATTGAGTTTGGAAAGCTGTAGTAAGGAGATTCCAGTGTCCAGAAGCTTCGTTTCTGCATTTAGATAGTCGAGATGTGTTTCCAATGAGTATGTAGCTTGTTACATCTATATCTGTCAAAAAGATAATATTGGCTTGTCATTCGTCCCAGAGTCCTTGTAACTAGTCACTTTCGACGTGTTATTAATCCCATATAGGGCTATCGGTCACTTAAGCCCTTCATGTTTTCAAGGACTGTTTTATGTTTGGATCATCATAATACTAAAAATCTTTTATCATGATCGAAACCATACATAAAGTCCTGCTAATGATACATATTCCCGCAGGCACCTTAGCACTACTATTATTTTGGATTCCTGTCGGAGTAAAGAAAGGTAGTCCACTTCATCGAAAAGTAGGTAAGTACTATTATTACTGTATGTGGATAGTTTTGATCACCTCTTTTTTGATGTGTATTTGTAATTTGATTGAGAAAAACTACGTCTCGGCGGCTTTTTTAGGATACTTATCAGTGATCACCTCTTATCCGCTTTGGTACTCCTATGAGATTCTTAATCAAAAGAAAGTATGGACAGATACCTATTTTAAACTAAGAAAGATTTTTTCCTATCTCATATTTATCTCATCTATATCCATGTTTTTGTTGGGAGCAATCAAGTTTCATTTCCAAAATATGGGAACGGTAATGGTATTCTTTGGTTTGTTAGGAATTCCAGCTATTCGTGATATTAGAATGATGAAGGAGTATGCAACTAGTGTTGAAACGAAAATGAAAATGCATATTCAAGGCACAATCATTTCTGGGATAGCAGCTTACACCGCTTTTTTCGCTTTCGGCGGCAGTAGATTTTTAATAGGCGTTTTACAATTAGATGTACAATGGATGGTACTGCCATGGACTCTACCTACGATCTTGGGATTAGCATATACAAGGTATATGAAACGAAAATTTAAAGTATCCTAAGAGTAAGGCAGTGCTCTTGGAAATCATAATGGCCTAAGTCTCGATCGCTTAGTGTAGAATTCACAATTACTGTTAATAAATCACTATTTTAGTTGACTCAAATGATCGACTTTGATTTGTGTCTGTCGTTTGGATAGATCATTCAGTCAACTAACCATGAATAATAAATTAGTAAATAGTCTGATAATGACCTTTTGCATATTGGTCATTGTTTCTTGTCAAAATAATGTCGGTCCAAGTAAGGATAGTAAGATTGATCCTACTAAAGCTTCTCTGGCTTACGAAATTAAAGCCCAATTAGGCGAGGGAGCTTTCTGGAATCATATTACAAAGACTTTTTATTGGATAGATATTGAAGGGAAAAAGCTTCACATTTTTGATCCTAGTAAGAAGTCGAATAGTACTTTTAATTTACCTTCAAGGATAGGCACCGTCGTGCCATCTGCTAAAGATCAGGCATTAGTTGCTTTAGAAGATGGAATTCATACGATCAATACTAAAACTGGAGCCTTATCATTATTTGCTGAAATAGAAAGCGATGTATCAGAAAATAGAATGAATGATGGTAAATGTGATCCTTCTGGTAGACTGTGGGCAGGTACTATGCATATGCCGCAAACTGCTGCTAATGGTACGGTTTATATGATCAGTAATGATGGTTCGTATCAAGCCATGATCGATAGCGTAACTATAAGTAATGGAATAGTTTGGACAAAGGATGCTAAGACAATGTATTATATAGATACACCTACAGGCTACGTGAGAGCATACGATTTTGATAATGCTACTGGTAAAATTTCGAATGAACGCAAAGTAATAGAAGTTCCCTCTTCAGTAGGATTTCCAGATGGAATGGCCATCGACACGGAAGACAAATTATGGATTGGCTTATGGAATGGAAATAAAGTAGCACGCTATGATCCGCTTACAGGAAAAATGATGTCGAGTATAGATGTTCCTGCACATAATGTAACTGCTTGCGCTTTTGGTGGTCCTGATCTGGATACCCTATATATTACGACAGCAAGAGTAGATATGACTGATCGTGAATTAGATAGCTTGCCCTTGTCGGGCTCTCTATTCAAAGCAGTGCCTGGAGTAAGAGGTGTCGCTTCTGCTCAATTCAAAAAATAATTGCAGTGGTTATAATTGTATATGGAGTAAGCGGAAGTGGCAAGAGCACTATAGGCAAATTACTTGCTGAAAAGCTATCCGTTCCATTTTATGATGCCGATGATTATCATCCCAAAAGCAATATTGAAAAAATGAAAAGTGGTGATCCACTTAACGACAATGATCGAAAACCATGGCTTCAAGAGTTATCCAAATTGGTAAGTAAAAAGAGTTGTGTTTTGGCTTGTTCCGCATTGAAAGAAAAATATAGAGTAACACTTTCCGAGGGAGAGAATAATATACATTGGGTTCATCTAGAAGGGAGTTTTAATTTGATTGCTCAAAGAATGTTATCGCGAGGCAATCATTTTATGAAAGTGGAAATGTTGCAATCTCAATTCGATACTTTAGAAAAATCGAGTTACGGTTTGCATATAGATGTTTCTCAAAAACCGCAAGAAATTATAGCGGAGATTATTGATAATTTAAAAATAGAAAACCATATGAGTAAAACTTCATTTGGTGTGATTGGATTGGGAGTGATGGGTAAAAGTATCAGTCTTAATATTGCAGAAAAAGGTCATACTTTATCAGTCTATAATAGATCTACTGAAGGCGAAGAAAATATAGTAAATGACTTTATCGATGCTTGCGAATTTGAGCATGTAAAGGGCTTCACCGATCTTAAGGAATTCGTAGATTCCATCGCAACTCCACGTAAGATCTTAATGATGATCAAAGCCGGTCCAGTAGTGGATTATGTCTTACAAGAATTGATACCTATTTTAAGTGAGGGAGATACGATAATCGATGGTGGTAATTCTCATTATCAAGATACTAGAAGGCGTCATGAATTATTATCGAGTCATAATTTACATTTTATAGGAAGTGGCGTTTCTGGTGGAGAAGAAGGTGCGCGTCGTGGGCCTTCTATTATGCCAGGAGGACCCAAAGAAAGTTATGAATTAGTCGCACCTATATTAGAATCGATAGCGGCGAAAGATATAAATGGAAATCCATGTTGCAGATATATCGGTCCGGATGGCGCAGGTCATTTTGTAAAGATGATTCATAATGGAATAGAATATGCCGAGATGGAATTATTGGCAGAATCGTATGCCGTATTGCAAAATCAAATGAGTTATCCTGAGATGGCGGATCTATTTGATGAGTGGAATAATTCAGAGCATGCAAGTTACTTATTAGAAATAACTAGGGACATACTAAGGAATAAAGACGAGGGTAGATATGTATTAGATCTCATATTAGATAAAGCAGGTAATAAAGGTACAGGATCTTGGTCAAGTAAAGCCGCCTTAGATCTTGGTGTGGCCAATACCATGATGGCTGATGCAGTTTTTGCCAGATATATTTCTTCTTACAAAAGTCAAAGAGTAGCACTTGTCGCGAATCTTGGTGATACTGAAAAAGAAGAAGTTGATCTAGATGTTGAAACATTATCAAAGGCATATAAATTTGTACGATTGATTAATCATCATCAAGGATTCGAAGTGATGCGTCAAGCGTCTGAGGCCTATGATTGGTCTTTGGATCTATCAAACATTGCATCTATCTGGACAAGTGGTTGTATCATTAGATCCGCCTTTATGCAGGAAGCCATTTCGCGTTATGATATACACGATAGTCTTCTAGATCATGAAGATATTTTACATGAATTAAAAGAGTTAGAAAATGCTGTTCAGTTGGTCATAGCGCATAGCTTAATTACAAGAACTGCCGTACCTGTAATTAGTTCTGCTTACCAATATTGGATCGCAATGACTACTCAAAGATTGCCAGCTAATATGATTCAAGCGCAGCGAGATTATTTCGGTGCACACACCTATAAAAGAGTAGACAAAGATGAAAGCGAATCTTTCCATACACTATGGAATGGTTAATTATATTTCTACTTTTATCATGTGTCATGAGGGATAGATAATACAAAAAAAAACCAGCGCAAGCCGCGTCAAGTATGCCTCCTTTTGGAGAGCTCGCACTGAGATGCGCAAATGTGGAGGAGGAACAAATTTGAACGGTAAAGTGAATAATGAACAATACACCTTATGAGCCTAGACTATAACCTAATCTTAGCCGTAATCGGAGGAATGATTATCCTTCTGACTTTGATTCTTGTATTTAGAATTCAAGCGTTCATTTCATTGTTGATTGCGAGCATCGCTGTAGGTTTGTTTGCCGGAATGAATCCTACTGAAGTCATCAAGACTATGCAAGAGGGAATGGGTAATACGCTAGGTTTTGTGGCTGTGGTAGTAGGGTTGGGAGCGATGTTTGGAGCCATACTCGAACACTCTGGCGGTGCTAAAGCATTGGCGAATTTTTTGCTTAAGAAGTTTGGAGAAGCCAAAGCATCTTGGGCATTAATGTTAACAGGCTTCTTTGTAGCGATTCCGATTTTTTTCGATGTTGCTTTTATTATTTTGATTCCACTAGTTTATGCATTGCAAAGGAGAACAGGTAAGTCTTTATTGCTTTATGCCATTCCACTCTTGGCAGGCTTGGCTTGCACCCATGCTTTTATTCCACCGACGCCAGGACCGGTTGCCGTTGCAGATATATTAGGTGCCGATCTGGGTTGGGTAATCTTCTTTGGAGCAGTGGCTGGATTGCCGGCAGCGATTGTCAGTGGACCGATATTCGCTAAATATATATCAGGTAAAATTAATGTGGCTGCTCCAATGATCATCGAAGAAGTAAATGTTGAAGATTCTCATGTTTCAGTGGGCTTAATTATCGGAATAGTAACTATACCGATTATCTTAATTTTAGCAAATACTTTTTTGAATAGTGCATTAGTACCAGCAGACCTCCTCACTGAAATAGAAAGGGATTGGCTCAAAATGATTGGACATCCTTTTTCAGCATTAATCATAGCCAATTTGGTAGCATGGTATCTGCTAGGGATCAGAAAAGGATTTACTAAAGATAAATTGTTAGAGATTACAACCAAGTCGATGGGGCCAGCTGGGATAATTATTTTATTGACTGGTGCGGGTGGAGTCTTTAAACAGATGTTGGTCAATACAGGTACAGGAGAAATGTTAGCGAGGTATTTTGCTGAGGCCGGTGTCAGTTTGATCGTTTTCTCATTTATAGCTGCAGGATTAATTAGAGTTTTACAGGGCTCCGCGACTGTGGCAATGATTACAGCAGCTGGGATCACTGCACCATTAATTACAGAATCGGTCGATGATATGCACAAAGCAATGATAGTGGTCGTCATCGCTGCAGGTGCTAGTATGATGTCTCATGTCAATGATAGTGGATTTTGGCTGGTAAGCAAGTACCTAGGAATTACTGAAAAGCAGACATTCCAAAGTTGGACAATGATGACCACTTTACTGGCTTTTACGGGTTTTGTCGTCATTTGGATATTGTCCTTAGTTTTGTAATAAAGAATTAGACAAACAGTATATTTGACTCACAGGAAATACAAAAGGATAACTTAATAAATCTTAGAATATGAAAATCATACACTCAATCATAACCCTATTATTTTTTGGGTTAATAATCCAATCATGTGGGGATCAGCCAGAAAAGAAAAAATCCGCTTTTGGTGATGTCAATTATAAGAAAGAGACAAAGTCAGAAAGCACTTCTACTAAGGTGGCATCTGCAGAGGTAGAATCAGAAGAAAGCGAAGGTGCTGCAGGGCAGCCAGATGAACAAATTGCAGTGGCCAAAAAACTTATCTCATCTACCGATAATGATTTAGTAAAGTCCGTGGATGCGAAAAAGATCTTTAAAAACTATTGTGCCATTTGTCATGGACGTAAAGGCAATATGCAAATTAATGGATCTAAAGATTTATCAAAAACTAATACTTCACTTGCTCAAAGAGTTGCACAAATCTATTTTGGCCGTGGTACTATGACTCCTTTTAAAGGCATCATCAAAGACGAAGAAGTCATCGCTGTGGCTCAGTATATTGATGAGTTGAAAAAGTAGTTTTTGCATTACTAAGTAATGAATAAATTTAAAATAAGCCCAATTGCTTATTTGTAATATGGACTATTTTTTAATGTATAGTTATTTGATAAATTCAAAATTGCAGAGAGAAATAAAAACATAAGTCTTCTCTTGCTCCTGAATGTGTTTTACTTTAGGAATTCATTAAATTGCTAGCGTTAAATGCAGATTGTACGAAGATCTTTTTCACCTGAATAAAAGTATAAATACGTCAGAAGTGGTGAAACCTTGGAGCCACTTTAGTATTTCTACTTTGTTTTATATGCGAGGAACGAGCAAATAAAATTCCTTTGAAAAAGTCCCTTTTTCTTTGGTTCGTTTCTTTTGGGGAGGCAAAAGAAATGAACGCTTAGCTGGCGAAGCGACATCACGAATTAGTTTTATTGATACTGACTGTAGAATGCAAAATAATGGGACTAGAGTACTAGTTTTATCAAACGCCAAAATTTCAAATTGGATATCTAATTATCACCCTTTAATGGCCTTTAAGTATTTTTTCAATTCCTCTTTCACAACAGGAAATAAAAACATCAAGCCTATCATATTAGGAAATACTAGCGCTAATATCATAGCGTCCGAAAATTTTATAACGGCATCTAAAGTTACTGCCGCTCCCAAGACAGTAAAAATTAAAAAAATGATTTTGTAAGTCATATCTACCGCTTTGGATCTTCCGAACAAATATTTCCATGCTTGTAATCCATAATATGACCATGAGATCATTGTAGAGAAGGCAAATAGTATTACCGCTATAGCCAATACATATGAAAATCCTGGAATAGAAGCATCAAATGCCATTGAAGTTAGATTTACGCCTCCAATTCTTAATCCATTACTGATTAAGGCAGCTTCATTATTAACTACATCTCCGTAGACAAATACTTCATTCATATTAAACATTACGATTACTAATGCAGTCATAGTACAAATGATCACCGTATCGATAAGTGGTTCGAGTAAGGCTACTAGCCCTTCGGAGGCCGCGTACTTTGTATTGACCGCAGAGTGTGCTATAGCAGCTGACCCTGCACCTGCTTCATTAGAAAAAGCAGCTCTTCTAAATCCTTGAATCATCACCCCAATAAATCCTCCTGTAATAGTTGCTCTCGGACTAAAGGCTTCGCTTATAATCAAACTTATCGCATCATCAACCAAGTCATAATTAATAATAATAATGAACAATGCGGCCCCTACATAAATCGCTGCCATAATCGGTACTACCTTTTCAGTAACTTTTGCGATTCTTTTGATTCCACCAATGATTACAATTCCCACCAAGATGGCCATTATAAAACCAAGGATAGTTCCAATGGAATCACCTTCTAAACCAAAGCGTTCTATGATTTGAGCCGCGGCTTGATTAGATTGAAATGCGTTACCTCCACCAAAGGAGGCACCTACACAGAGTAAGGCAAATATAGCAGCTAATACTTTTCCTAATTTATGCCATCCGAGATCATCAAGACCTTTGGATAAGTAGTACATGGGTCCTCCATGTACTTTTCCATTAGCATCGATATCTCTATACCGGACTCCCAAAGTACATTCTACAAATTTGGAAGACATTCCAAGTAGGCCTGCTAAGATCATCCAGAATGTAGCGCCTGGTCCACCGATAGATATAGCCACTGCCACCATCGCAA
Organism: uncultured Saprospiraceae bacterium; assembly: GCA_937927575.1. Classification (GTDB taxonomy): domain Bacteria; phylum Bacteroidota; class Bacteroidia; order Chitinophagales; family Saprospiraceae; genus UBA1994. Next base: position 26,485 of record CALBEE010000234.1, read on the forward strand.
TATTCCCTAATCCAACGGTTCCACTTACAGCAGTAGTCAAAGCTTGAAAATGATTTAATTCTCCTGCTTTGCCTTCATCTTTAATAGTATCTACCAAATCGCCATCAACCACATTTACATTAAGTACTTCTCTTTTATTTTCTGTAGTATCCAAATGATCGTATTTACCACGCACGACTTGTATCGCCATAGGTAATCTTCTGATGTTGATAAAGGAAAAGTAAATGGTGAAAAATAAGGCTCCTCCAATCAAGATGATTAAGATGATCGGAATAGAGATACCTAATATATTAATTTCTGTGAAAATTAAATTTTCGAACCAAAGCGCAAATGGCATGAAAGCATCATTGATTTTTTCATCAAAACCCACATTGTTAGCAAATAATAAATAGGGTAATACAATAGCAATAGATAACAATAGAATTCTTAAACGCATCTTCAATTTGATTTGATTAATGAAAGTGCTATTTCAATATTCAATGAAGAATTATCTCGATTTGTCAGCAAAAAATATGATTTGTCAGTAATGTCTCTTACTGACAAAGCGATAAAGCCCTGATAATCAATTGATGTTTAGTTTTGGAAATAGATTAGAACAGATTGACCAATTCAATTTGTATTAATCAATTCTATGTTTTTGATATTATCTTTAACAATAAAGTGATGTCAGAATTATGAATGGTTTAGTCGATATACAAAGCAATTTGCTAAAGGATATTGATTTTGGATGGAAGTAGATTCAGCCGTACTTTACGATGCGCATTCTCGCTATTTTCAAATAAAACATTCTTTAAAGGTATCTCATGGTGTGTTTTGGTCCAATTATCTTTTCCATAAATACCATCTAATAATTGATGGAGTAGTCTCTTGATTTCGTTATAATCTTTTATATCGTATATCTTCTCCAATCTTGTTTCTGCTTTAGGCTTTATTTCCAACCAGCCTTCATTGAGTTTTCTCTTTGCGATAAATTTCTCTAGTAAAGTATAGCTACTGGGTGTTAGTGAAATGTCATTCAATTCTTTGCCAGGAATGCCTTTGAGATGACAGTGGTTTTGGTATCTACCATTTTCCGTTTTCATTCTTTTTATAGAAATCGAAAGCTGATGAGCTGAGGGTAGTATATTTTCTGATAGCTCTTTCACCCAACTTAAAGCCAAAGCAAAAAATAGCATGATCAACGAACTTTTGAATACCGCTGAACTTAATGTTAAGTACATCTCAGAGTCTGTAAACTTAAATAATTGAGCAGCCAAAATAACCGCGATACAAAGTAATGATAGCCAGGACAAAAGCTTGAGTCTGCGACGATAAAATGAAGTCCATAAAACATATGCTAAAAAGACTAGCGTAAGTATAGAATAGTATACATCGAGCTCCGAAATAAATCCAATTCCTATTCCGCTAAAAGTGATTCGTAGGGTAGGGATCAAGCAAAATAAAAATGGCAAGCCTACAATTAGTGGCCAGTACTTGGATGATATAATATGATCAATTTTTTCAGGTATATATCTAAACCAAGGAAGTGATAGAAGTATAAATAAACTATTGAATAAGGAAAAGATACTTCTCCATCCACTATTCACTACTTTATGATTGGAAATCTTAGTCAGAGATGATTCATCAAGAGGATTACCAAGAAGATTTTCTATGATGGAAGTGAAATAAATATCTGCGAACCCTGAAAAACTCCAACACAATACAGATAAAGCCAAGAATACCTGACCGAAGTCCTTTTGCTTTTTTCCAATGTGAAACCATATAGCCATCAATGCAACAAAAGCAAATAAACAAACAATGCATTGCCACCATCCATAGAAGGAAAGTACCGCATTATTTTTGAGGGCTTCTATTGCATCATAAGGCTCCATGGATCAAGATTATTTTTTCGGAATCTCTTTCAAAACTTGCATTAAATATTTCCAATACTTCTGTACCGAACTGATCTGTACTTTTTCATCAGGCGAATGCGCCCCTCTAATATTTGGTCCAAAAGAAATCATTTCCATGTCTGGATAATTGGTGCCAATAATGCCACATTCAAGTCCCGCATGACAAGCGTTGACATGTGGTTCTTCCTTAAACATATCTACATAGATGGTACGCATGGTTTCGATTATCTCAGCCTCAGGATTTGGTGTCCATCCTGGATAGGTGCCAGAGAGTTCTACTTGAGCACCGATCATGGCAAAGATGCTGTGAATCGCATTTACCTCATCCATCTTCTCCGTATCTACCGAGCTGCGTGTTAAACACAATGCAGTATAAGTACCATCTTTTACGATGACTCTTGCGAGATTATTGCTCGTTTGTACCAGTCCATCTATAGTAGGACTCATTCTATAAATCCCATTAGGGCAAGCATATATGGCATGTAATAAATTGATTTGAGAATGATCGTCCATGACCTTAGGTGTACCTATGGTTTGGCTGATTTCTATCTCCAAGTCATTGTCAGTATAAGAGTATTCTGATATGATTACACTAGCTAAATTAACTGCATATTCCTCCATCGTTTCTATCTTATCAGCAGGCACCGTAATGATGGCAACGGATTCTCTTGGTATAGCATTCCTCACACTTCCTCCATCTATGCTACTTACTCTAATCCGCACTTCATGATCAAGCATATGTAACATTCTGTTCATGATCTTATTTGCATTGCCGAGCCCTTTATGGATATCCATGCCAGAGTGCCCTCCATTTAGACCAGAGACCTTGATCATATATGGAGTGTGATTCGTAGGCATTTCTTCTTCAGTATAAGTACCTGTTGCTGTAATGTCTATACCACCTGCACAACCAATAGTAAGTTCATTATCGTCTTCAGTATCTAGATTTAATAAGATCGTCCCAGATAATAATCCACCTTTCAGCTCTAATGCGCCTGTCATTCCGGTTTCTTCATCAATGGTAAATAGAGCTTCGATGGCAGGATGATCTATATCAGTACTTTCTAATATGGCCATGATCGTCGCAACGCCTATTCCGTTATCTGCTCCAAGTGTAGTACCGTCAGCATGGATCCAATCACCATCAACTATCATTCGGATGCCTTCTGTATCAAAATCAAAGACGGTATCTGCATTTTTTTGATGCACCATATCCAAGTGACTTTGCATAACTATGGTCTGTCTATCTTCCATGCCAGCAGTCGCTGGTTTCTTGATAATAACATTACCAATATGATCTACTATGGTCTCCAAGCTTAAAGATTCTCCATACTCTTTCATAAATTGAATCACTCGCTCTTCTTTCTTCGACGGTCGAGGTACTGCATTTAAGGCTTCGAAGTTTTTCCAAAGCTCCTTCGGTTCTATTGCTGATATATTACTCACTATGCTATAATGTGTTATTTGAAACGGTAAGTTACGACTCTAATCGCAAAATAGCCTTACGCCTGTTTGAAAGGTAGAATAGCCTTCAGGCTGTTGTAGAAAGAATGTCCTTACGTCCAGATCCATGCCTAAAAATCGACATTCCACGCAATTTCTTACCTTAGGCATAACTATTGGAATAATATTAAAGTGTCAAAAGATATAGTCACTAACATAGAAAGCCGAAAGGTCAAAATCACTAATTTGGATAAAGTACTTTATCCCAGTTTAGCAATTACCAAGGCGGAATTTATACAGACATATATTCAGTTGGCACCCTTTCTTTTGCCGCACCTCGAAGATAGACCATTAACTTTAATTAGATTTCCAGATGGTATTCATGGCAGCAAATTTTATTCTAAAAATAAGCCTGATTGGACACCTAAGTGGATTCCAGATGTAAAGGTAGAACACGAAAACGATACCATTAGATATATCCTCGCGAATGAAATGGCTACTTTGGCATGGACAGCGAATCTTGCTGCCTTAGATCTGCATCCTATGCAAGTAAGATCTAAGCATATGGATCAACCGGATCAATTCATTTTCGATCTAGATCCTTCTCCTGAATTTGGTTTCGATAAAGTAAAGGAATTGGCGCTTTCACTTCGTAAGATTTTGGAAAGCTATGGTTACCATCCTTTCATAAAAACAAGCGGAAGTAAAGGCCTACATATTTATATACCTCTAATAGTCGACAAGACAATCGATAAAGTGTTTGAAGCCTTCAAAAAGATTTCTCAGGAGTTTGTTTCTATTCATAAAGACATTGCAACTTTAAGAATAACCAAGGAGAAAAGAAAAGGAAAAGTGCTTTTAGATATTTATCGAAATCATAAATCTCAAACTTGCGCTGCACCTTACACTACCAGAGCAAGAGTAGGGGCTCCTGTCTCTACACCTTTTCGATGGGAGATGATGGATCAAATAAAATCATCAAAACAATGGAATGTAAAAACCATCATCGACTATATTAAAGAGGAAGGTGACGCTTGGGAAAATTTTTATGAGTTTGCTTCTGAATTACATACCGTTAGAAAAACGATAAGCATATCAAAAGATAAAAAAGAAAAAACCGAAGAGCAAATCGTACTCGATAAAGAAGCTAAAGAGAAGTTGGCTAAATACGATCAAAAAAGAGATTTTGAAAAGACTTCAGAGCCTATAGCTGAGGCTGTAACAGGGAATGATGATCGATTCGTAATTCAATTGCATGATGCTACTAATTTGCATTATGACCTTAGGTTAGAACAAGGCGGCGTATTGCTTTCTTGGGCGATACCCAAAGGATTTCCTTCACGTAATGGTGTCAAAAGATTGGCTATTCAAACTGAACCTCATCCAGTTAAATATCTAACTTTTGAAGGCGTAATTCCAAAAGGCGAATATGGCGGTGGTACAATGTGGGTTTTCGATTCTGGAAAATACGAAGTCAAAGAACAGACTCCTAAGAAAATTACTTTTACACTTAATGGAAAGCTGATCAAAGGCACTTTTACTTTAGTGAAAACCAGAGAGAATCAATGGCTATTGAGCACAAAACAGGATCTTGATTTTGGCAATTATAAAGTGAAACCTATGCTTGCTAGTATGTCCAAAAATGTACCTTCGGTCAAAGATTATTTCTATGAAGTAAAATGGGATGGGATAAGAGTCATAGCTTCCATTTGGCATGATGAAGTGAAGCTCTTGAGTAGAAGTGGAAGAGATATTACAGAGCGCTTTCCGAAGATCGTAGAGCAGCTCAAAGATGAAATGAGTCATAGCGCTGTAATCGATGGAGAGATTGTAGCCTTAGAAGCTAATGGTGCTCCCAATTTTGCTAATGTCATTAGTCGAATGCATACACAAGGTAAGAATGCCATTGAGCGAGCCAGTAAAAGGATAAAAACTTCATTGTATGCTTTTGACTGTATCGTAATCGATGGTGTCAACATCGGTAATCTGCCGATAGAGAAGCGGCGCGAATGGCTTCGTACATTATTTGATGACAGAGAGCATTTGCGATATAGCAATACTTTTGAAGACGGTGAAAATCTCTTTGCAGCAGCGCAAGCTATGGGCCTAGAAGGAATTATGGCCAAGAAGCGAGGTGCCAGATATGTAGAGGGTAGGCGATCAGAAAATTGGCTGAAAATAAAAGTACGCCATGATGATGAAGCTACCCTTATCGGCTACACCAAAGGGAAAGGTGATAGATCAGGTACCTTTGGTTCTTTGCATTTGGCTAAAGTGGAAGACGGAAATTATTCTTATATGGGTAAGGTTGGAACTGGTTACGACACTTCAAAAATGAAAGAAATTTATGCTAAACTTTCATCTTTGAAAAAAGTTAAAAAACCTATCAAAGATAAGATCGATGAAGAGTCAGAAACCATTTGGGTAGAAGAAGCCTATATCATCAAAATCCAATACGCAAGTATGACAGATAATGGTACTTATCGAGAGCCGGTTTTTAAGGCTATGATTCCTAAAGAGTCGCTTTCTTAGAAAACTTATTCCAATTGAGCCAACAGCCATTTCTTTTCCGAAAGTATTTTTTCTTCATTCACTAGTTTGGATAATACTTTTTTCTCTTCCTTGTCATAGAAATTACATCGCAGTAATCGCTTCGTATACTTAATGACATTCTTGTAGTTGTTTTTATGATAGCCGATTACTTTTTTTCTAAGAAGGTACATCTGCATAGCATCTAAGTGTGAATCCAGCAAACTAAATTCCTCGGTTTCGTAGTAGACTTTCATCTGTATCGTCTTTGCGGCAAGATTAAATAGGTGGTCCGAAAAATCTACAATTTGTAAAGAAGCCAATGCGTCTTCGTAGCTTTTTTTGTGGTAGTTGACATGTGCTAAATTGAGGTGATATGAGCTTTCTTTTTCGTCTGCTCTCAAGAAGGATTTGTATTCATTGCTAAATTCTTCTGCCCAGTCAAAATCTCCCACTTTGATAGCGATGGCAGCTACGTTATTATAAGTAAATCGCGATAGATATCCATCTAATAAAAAGTATCTTTTTTCTAGAGCTGTATGGTATAATGCGAGACATTCTCTTCCATATTGTATCTCTCCTCTATTGATCATCCTTATACATTGGTTAATGGCAAATAGATAAAGAGAACGTAATTCTTCGTCTGGAAAAAATTGACTATTGCGATCTAATTGTGATTTAAACGATTCAAAATATTCATTCTCTAATGGATAAGAAAGCATATTCATCGCGGAATGATAGAGCGTAATGGCAGGTTGATCTTCGAATTTTTCGTTTTTAAGTTCATGTATTAACTGATCTAACAAGCCTTTGTCGTAAGTACTGCCGCTTACGGATTGGTGTGCGATACTAAAGCATACCTGACGAAGTTTCTTGGCAAGAAAACCGATGTCCAAAGTATCTAGTAGCTCTTGTATATTTAAGTTTTGAGTACGGGTGTGAGAGGATTTAAAATTATATTCCTCTAGTAATATTTCGTAATGGTGATCAATGGATTCAGCGTTTTTGAGTAAGGATGATTGCTCTTTAGCTTTAGCGATATGAGAGTTGAATAGCTTGGGTTTATCGTGATTTCTATAGTGTTGAAGTAAGACTTTGTTTCTATAGGATTGATCTTTTACCGCATGTTGAATGACAATCCATTTTTCTACATATTTGAATAGATCACTGAGTATATTTCTGATATAGGTATCACTTACATTTCTTCGATTGATGCGCGTTTTGAGTTCCGACCTTGAAATGGGAATTTTCGAATGTACAGAGCGGACGATTAATTCAAAGACCTCCGCATGTTCTTTACGAGTTTTAAATATTTCAGAACCAAGTGATTTTCTCAGTGATCTAAGCTCAGAAACACTTAAAGTGGTCACTGCTTGATATATTTTGGAGTTTTCCATAATCGATTATAAATACAAATATACAATGTAAATATTTGATATATAGATTATTAGATAATTATTATATGTTGTAATTTGATACAATATGATATTATTGTATGCAGCGTTTGTATGTCCATACATGATATTTACATTATCAATTGGTCCAAAAGGAATTTAAATAAATACCCAACTCAAAGTCTAATTAAAAAGATGAAACATAATACCATGAAAAATATCCTTATAGTTTGTTGCATATTAATGCAATCCATTTTTGCCCTAGGTCAACAGGAGTGCGATACCGTAAAACTAAACTTAGTCAGCGAATTCGCTTTCGGTGAGTTTAAATCCCAAATAAATGTAGAGGGTTTTAATGCTGTTTCCGCTGCCTTAGTCCAGATTGGCTGGAATAGTGAAGTCGTTAAGCTCAAAGATTTTACGTTTAATGTTGGAAATGATAATCAGTTAATGTTTAATGAAACAGAAGATTGGGTTAGAATCTTATTTACGACTAATGTATTTCCGGCTACAGCATTCTTGCCAGATGGTGAGTCATTATTAGATGCCTATTTTGAAATCATCGGACCTGGAGATCCTCAAATCACCATACAAGAAGGTGTCAACTTTCAAACAGAAATTGTGATACTAGATCAAGCCGCTTGTCTGGAGGTGACTTCTTCCAATACTATAATTGAAGGTGGAATTTTGAGTGGTTCTGTACTTAAAGATAATAATGAGAATTGCGCCATGGATAATGATGATAGTCCTCTATTAGGATGGACAATTTCTTTTACTAATGATGAACATGAAATATACCGAACTACTAATTCTGAAGGGCAGTATAGTGCACTGCTTCCTTTTGGTGACTACGAAGTGAAGGTGGAAGCGCCTAATCATACTTGGGAGTTGTGTCAAGAATCCTATAATATTTCTATTGTGGATAATCAAAGTGAAATAGAACAATCTTTTCTAGCAAAATCGCTGATAGAATGCCCTTTAATGCTCGTCGACATCTATACACCAAGGCTGAGAAGGTGTTTTGAGAATGTATATTTTGTGGAATGGGAAAATCAAGGATCTGGAGTAGCTGAAAACGGATCTGTTGTAGTGCAATTGGATGAAAAACTAGATTATGTCAGCACCTCTGTATCAAATGCTACTTATGATGCAATAGAACATACGGTAACAGTGGAATTAGGCGATCTAGAGCCCAATCAAGGTGGAAAGTTTCATATCAAAGTCGTTGTAAATTGCGATAATACCATACTAGGGGAATCGCATTGTACTACAGCTTTCGTTTATCCTAATGAAAGATGCAGTGTAGACCCAGAATGGTCAGGTGCTGAATTAGGCATTGAAGGGATTTGCGAAGGTGATTCTATACGATTTATCATTACGAATATTGGAAATGGTCCCATGGATCAAACCTCAGGATTTATCGTGGTAGAGGATCAAGTAATGCGGACGGAAGACGAGGTGTTGTTAGATGAAGGAGAAGCCTTCGAAATTGCCTTTGAAGCGAATGGAAGTACTTATAGAATTATTCTAGAACAGCCAGCAGATTTTCCTTTTGAAGAAATGATTAGTCAAGCGATCGAGGCTTGCGGAGAAAATGAAGATGGTACATTCTCTATAGGTTATGTGACGATGTTTGGCGATTTCGATGCGAGTCCATTCTATGATATTCATTGCATGCAGAATATAGGATCATATGATCCAAATGATAAGCAAGCTTGGCCCAAAGGATACGAAAATACTGACCTCATAGAGAATTATGTGCCGCTAGATTATATGATTAGATTTCAAAATACAGGTACAGATACCGCATTTACCGTTGTACTTACAGATCAAATCTCAGAACATTTAGACTTATCTACTTTAAAAGTGGGAAGTGCTAGCCATGATTATACGTATAGCATTGAAGAAGATCGAACACTGGTATTCAGATTTGATAATATATTGCTACCAGACTCAACTACTAACGAACCAGCATCTAACGGTTTTGTGGCATTTACAATAGAACAGAATGAAGGAAATGTAGATGGAACCATTATTGATAATCAAGCTGATATTTATTTTGATTTCAATGATCCAATAATCACAAACTTGGTAAGGAGAGAAGTCGGTTCTAACTTTGTAGAAATCATACTTTCTAAGCATAATTTACTTCAGAATATTTACGGTATATACCCTAATCCCGTATCTGATCGAATTGCTGTTAACATCCCAGACAGCTATCAGGACTTACGATTCGAACTCTATGATTTGGATGCAAGAATCGTAAGGACTGGTGGAGTAAATAATGGAGATAAAACAATAGATGTCTCATCATTAAATGAAGGCATTTATATCATCAGATTATTCGATGGGATTTCGGATTTAGGAACTCAAAAACTAATTATTATAAAATAATCTATCGAAAAAAAATGCAATCTGATTCGTTAAGGGCGGATGACCATTTAAGTACAGTTAAATACTTGTTTCTCAAAATTACTTTTTATGAATTGATAATGCTATGGACATATCTATTTTAAAAGTAATGATAGCGTAATGCTACCCTGACAATTGCCTCTTTCAATTTTGAAGGAGGCATTGTTAATTAAAGACAAGATTAGAATCAATAAGCTAGAATCATACGTATATTCGAGCCTTATTGAAGATTAAGAGTTTATGGAATTGTTGGAGTTATTACCTTATCTAAGTGCATTGATAGTAGGATTCGTAATGGGATTATTAGGCGGCGGCGGATCGATCCTTACCATTCCTATTTTTGTATATATGTTCGGAATCGCTCCTGTAGTAGCTACGGCTTATTCTTTGTTCGTCGTAGGATCTACTGCTTCTGTTGGAACGCTTAAAAATTTTAGGAATAAAAACATAAACCTCAGAGTGGGCTTACTCTTTGGAATTCCATCTTTTATAGGCACTTATCTTACGCGAAGATATATACTGCCCAATATGCAGGATCATATCTTATCTATTGGCGGATTTGACGTATCCAAGGACATTTTCATTATGATTTTGTTTGCTATAATGATGATATCGGCATCCATGTCTATGATAAGGCCGAGAGAAAAATCTAGTGGAGATAAGCCTAAAGCTAAGGCTCCTATTGTTATAGTTTTGGGCTTAGTAATTGGGTTGATCACTGGTTTTATAGGAGCAGGTGGAGGATTTATAATAGTACCGGCATTGATATTTCTGACACATTTAGAAATAAAGAAAGCTATTAGTACCTCGCTATTTATTATAATGATGAAGTCATTCATAGGTTTTATTGGAGATTTGCAGACGACATCTATGGATTGGAATTTTTTAATGATATTCTCCATCTTGGCAGCTATAGGAATATTAATTGGCGTTAGAGTGGCTAAAAAAACTAAAGCTACTAACCTCAAAAAGATTTTTGGTTGGTTTATTTTGGTAGTAGGTGTATTTGTTATTTATAAAGAGATTTCTGGCTTTTAGGAATCATTTTTTAACAATTCTTTATAGGAGCTTAAAGTAATTTAATAGAACTTCCGCATCGTTATTTTCATTGAACAACTTAGAATCATAAAAAGATAAAATATGAAAACCTCAAAATGGACTAAATACACTTTACTGATAGCGATCTTAGTTTCTGCTTTTAGCTTTGAATCCAATGCGCAGTTTCTAGACAAATTAAAAAAGAAAGTTGATAAAGCGGAGTCAGTACTTAACGGGAAAGGCCAAAGTCTTGGGAAAGATCAGGTAGCCAATGGATTAAAAGAAGCTTTAGATAATGGAGTATCTACCGCAGTAGAAACTTTGTCTGCTAAGGATGGATATTTAGATAGCCAATATAAAATTCTAATTCCTGAGGAAGCTCAAAAAGTGATTTCTAAAGTAAAGCATGTGCCAGGATTTGAAAACGTTGAGAAAGATTTGGTACTGAAAATGAATGAGGCCGCAGAAATAGCTGCGAAAAAAGCTGCTCCAATATTTAAGGATGCAATCTTATCTATGTCCTTTGATGATGCAATGACAATTCTCACTGGAGAGGATGATGCAGCTACCAGTTATTTAAAAAGTAAAAGTTATCAAAGCCTTTACAAAGAATTTATGCCAGTTATAATTTCTGCGCTTGATGAAGTAAATGCTCGAACTTATTGGAGAAATACAGTAAATGCTTACAATAAATTACCACTGGTGAAAGATGTCAATCCAGAATTAGATGACCATGTCAATCAATCAGCGCTAAATGGCATGTTCTCCCTCATAGAAAAGAAAGAAGAAGGAATAAGAAATAATGTGGATCAAAGACCTACACAACTGCTGAAAGATGTATTCGCAAAACAAGACTAATGCAATTTGAGAATTGCAATATGCTTTGATAAGTAAAAACGCCTAATAGAAATCACTCTGTTAGGCGTTTTAATTTTTGTTTTAAATCATGTAGCTTATCGAGGACTTCTTGTTTTTGATCGACATACTCTAAATCCTTTTTACCTTTCATTTCCCTTTTGGCTCCCTCAAGTGTAAATCCTCTTTCCTTTACTAATGTGAAGATGCGTTCCATCACATGGATATCTTTTACAGTAAATTGTCTATCCCCTCTTCGGTTTTTCTTAGGCTTTAATTGTGAAAACTCAGTTTCCCAATAACGCACTAATGAATTAGTAACTCCAAACATCTCAGATACTTCTCCTATACTGTAATAAAGTTTGGTTAGTTCTTTAGTAATTTTCATTGGATACTATGTTATACTACTGAATAAATATAAGCAAATGATATCGTTATTATTATGAATGCTTGGTCGATTAGAATATTGCCGCACCAATCACGGATACTATCGTCATGAAAAATATTAAGGCGATTATGTACACAATACCTATTATTATATACTTCATAAATGTCTTAAACCAACCTTGTTGATAATACATTTTCAGAGTAATATACATGTAGATCATAGCAATTAGATACGCTGATGATGTGAATCCTCCTCTAATATCTTCTTCAAGGTCAGGCATACATATAGATATAAACATAAGAATGTTAATGACAAAGAAGGTTTTTGCGTGAAGAAGCATCATCAGTACGGCATGCTCTACATAATAAATACTATTTCTGATGTAAAGCAATTTCATAACTAAGGCAATAAAAAATACGACGAGTATGATCACCCAAGAAAGATTGCCAATGATAAAGGAAAGTGTAGACTCTCTATTCTTATTGATCCGTATGGTCTGTCTGATTAAAAGTTGCTCCCACCATCCATCTACTTCATACTTCTTATAAAGCTCCTTAGGTGATAGAGTATAAGCATCCTTTTTCAAAATACCGTATTTCTTCAAATCGCTAAAAGCTACAACATTAAAATTCATGGTATCCTTATCCACATGCCTTGCATTACCAAATAATGTCCACCTCAACGTATCTATCTGAATGCTATCAGCGGAAGGTATAAGCGTATGAGCTATGGTATCATACTGTGTAACCAATTCACTTTTAGTAATATCTTCAATATCATTTAGTGAGTCAAGTCCAAGATCCGTATGTGACATGGAATAAGTCAATAGTATAAAATGTAGGATAAGCGTAATAACAAAGAATCTCGCAGGATTAAAATAACGTAGTCTTTTTCCACTGACATACTCTTGAGTTAGATACGCAGGCTTCCACATATACCTAAGAGTCAACCAAATTTTACCATCTAGATTAAATAAATTAGAAAAGAAATTTGATAATAACGCCCTCACAGTCATGCGTGCATCTTTGATCGCTTGACCACATTTATGACAATGCGTAGCTGCTCCCAATAGGGTAGCATCACAATTAAGACAGGGCTTACCAGAATGCTCCTTATTTATACGTGTGTTTTCTTCATTATGCATATCCGCTTACGATTCAGTTCAGTACATATGGTGTTTTGGTATAATGTTTGCCTTACTAAGCTTCGAGCCATCATATGGTGTAAAATGAATATATGTAAATATATAAAATGCTCATAATTAAGCATTTACACATTTTACCCCTTTTGATGATTCAAGTTTTAGGCTCGATTAAAGCCAATAATATTTATTACTCATGCTAAAATTTAAAAAAAATGAAAAAATCTAGCTGTTTCAAAATGATGCTGTCTATGGTTTTTATGATGTTAACCGTATTCGCAATGAATGCCCAGAACTATCATAGTAAACCTACAGCGATTACAAATCTCGCTGACGAGTCTAAATACCTCGGAGCGACTATGCCTACTCTCGAAGATAGCGATAATAATGCTTATCTCAGAGCACAGGAAAAGCAAAGAGTGATCAAGAAGATCCTTAAGTCATTAAAATTAGGTGCTACTGTAGAGGAAGCAGTTACTTCTAACCTACCTGCGGAAAACTTTAATCAATTATCTGTAGCCGTGGCGAATGTGCCTTTAGAAAATGGTGAAAAAAATAAAGTGACTTGGATTAGGCAGCAAATCTTACCTCTCGTAAGCTATTAGGCCTTGAAATAAGAAATTATTCTGAAACAAAATTACTAGACAACGGAGCCTGTAACCCAATTGCAGTTCTCCTTTTGGCCTAAAAACCGAAAATTTATATTTATGAAAACTATAATTACAAACTTTAGCTCGATTACATCCGCAGCATATAAGCAATGTCTACTTCTGACATTAGCCTTATTGTTATGTACAGGAGTAGTAAGAGCAGATATCATCAATCCTTCAGCAACGACTGTGGATGGATATCTATTCAATGGTACGTCTAATGTAGAAGTAGAGGTATTATTCGAAACTAATACTTTAGAATGGGCAGATTATGTATCATTCTCAGTAAATTCTCCAACCTCAGGTGTTATGATTGCGCATGGCACACCATCTCCTAGTCCGTACACTTTTTGTGGTGGAAACCAAGGAGACGAAGTAGCTGGCGCAGCTTGGGAGCGAACTGGTTTCTCTGCTGGAGGAAGTGGATGTGGAGCATTTGAAGACGATGCACTATTGACTTTTGGCTTATCTATCACTACAGATATGACTGTAACAGGTCCTATAGTGATTGATGTTACTCTTATAGGTGACGGCTTTGGAAATGGAGGTGTTGCCAGTGTGGCAATGACCCAAGTGGTAGTTCAGCAAATCATGTGTGAAATTACATGTCCAGCTGATATGACCGTTTCTGCAGATCCAGGAATATGTGGAGCGATGGTGAATATCCCACTTCCTACAGTCACTGGAACATGTACTCCAAATCCAATGGATATGTCAGGATTTTACGAAATTGGAACGACCGAAGTCAATTTTGTAGCGAATAGTGGAGGAGCTTTAGAATCTGTTTGTTCGATGACAGTGACAGTAGAAGATACACAGTCACCAGTCGTTGTTAATTGTGATAATATTACAGTACAATTAGAAGCTGGAGAATGTGATGCTCTTGTATCGCAGCCTTTTTCTATGAGTGATAACTGTCAAGATTTAGACCTAGTACTTTCTCAAAATGGCGATGTAGACGAGATTCAAGATGCCGTGGCATGTCCAGGTGGAGCAGCTAGTTACATGAGAATATTTGACCTCGCTGCAGCAGGAGCTACTACAGATGTAACTGTAGAAAGTGTAACCATCGGAGTATTCGAATCTTTTAATGACGCTGAGGTGGTTGTTAATTTATATAGATATACGGGTTCATTAGCACCATCTGATTTGGAATTAGTTGCGTCTAATAGCCAAACATTACCTAATGCTACTCTTTACAATGAAACAATTGCCATTAGTGGAGAGTTTACGGCTGATGAGTCATTAGTGATCGAGATTACAACTCAAGCAGGGTTCGTATCTGGATTCAACATGGGTTTCAATATAGGAAGCCAAACGGCGCCAACTTACTTCAAATCTGATTTTTGTGGTATTCCTGATGCCACTAATATGGCGAATATATTCCCAGGATATGGAGCACTCATCACTTTGAATACTACTTTAGCAGCTTTTGATGTAGAGCAAACTGATAATACCGGTTTTGCCATAAGCGAAAATTTCCCACCAGGAATATATAATCTCACATTTGATATTTCTGATGCCAGTGGAAACGTAACACCTTGTGCATTTACAGTAGAAGTGATTGCTTTCCAATCTAGTACAGGATCTATAGCATGTAATGATGCAGTAAATATATCTCTCGATGACCAATGTTCGGTAACCGTTACAGCAGATATGATTCTTGAAGGTGGAGACTATGCTTGTTATGACGATTACGTAGTATCGATTAGTACTGCTAATGGAGTAGTAATAGGTAATACTGTAGGAGCAGATCAGATCGGTATGACACTGACAGCAACAGTAACTGACCCTAATGGTAATTCTTGTTGGGGTGAATTATTAGTAGAAGATAAAATCGGTCCTACTTTGGATTGTATAGATATATATACGACTTGTACAGGTACTACTGTGCCAGGTGATGCAGTTTCTGAAATGGTAACTTTTGCAGGTGATGTCGCAGGTGTAAGCATTGATGCAGTTGCCCCTTCAGTTACGGATGTAGACGTAGAAGTATTAGGACTTAATGCAGCTACAGTAACAGATGTTAATGTAGTAATTGATATTGATCATTCTTTCCCTTCTGATCTTATTGCAAGTGTAAAAGCACCTAGCGGTGAAGAAGTGGCATTGTTTATACTCCCATCAGGATTCTGTGGTGAGCAAGGAATTAGAGTTACATTAGACGATGAAGCAATGAATACAGCAGCAGATCTTGCTGATGCTTCTGCCTGTGTTCCTGGTGCAGTACCAGCTATATCTGGAGCTTACCAACCTACAGCAGCATTAAGTGAGTTTGATGGTATAGATCCTAATGGAACTTGGACCGTTACGATTTCAGATTTATTTAATGGAGATGGTGGTGCGATCAATGCAGTAAATATCGTAATTAGCCAATCTGGTGCAGCAGTTGGATTCCCAACTACTAATGAGAATATTACATACCAGCAGATAGATGACCAAGTATACAGCGTAACAGGTATAGACTTATGTGGTCCTATTACTTTAGGATATAATGATAATCCTATGGAGCAAGAATGTACTAGTGATTTTTCAGAAATCATAGAGCGTACATGGTCAGGTTCTGACGCTTCTGGAAATGAAGTTTTTGGTTGTGTTCAGAATATCTATGTATATAGAAATGACTTATCTACTCTAACATTCCCACCTAATTATGATGGTGTTCAAGCAAATACGCTTGAGTGTAATGGAAACTTTGCCACTGACGATAACGGACATCCTGCATTATCAGTGACAGGTCAACCTTCAGGTGATTTCTGTGATAATGTTCAGTCATTCCCATACGAAGATACTAGGGTAGATATCTGTCCTCAGTCATACAAAATCATACGTAAGTTTAAATTACTAGAATGGTGTAGTAGCCAAGTAATTGAGCATACGCAAATTATTAAAATAGAAGATACTAACGCACCTAATATTCCAGCTACAGCAGATGTAACTATATCCGCTAATGCTGAAGAATGTCTAGGTGAAATCGTAATCACTAAGCCAGTAATCAATAGTGATTGTACTGCCGATGCAGATTTAGAATATGAATTATCTTGGGCAATAGCAACTTCAGCTGGAAGTCCTGATCTAGATGCATTCTATTCTACAGATAATATCACTCAGTTATTTAATGGAAATTATTTAGTGAGAGAATTGCCGACAGGTAGAATCTGGTTGAAGTGGACAGTATCGGATCTTTGTGGAAACGTGTCTATGAGAGGATTCACGGTAACTGTAGATGATCAAGTACCACCTTTCGCTATTTGTGATGAATTTACAGTAGTAGGATTAAGTGGAGATGGACAAGCCATTGTGGATGCGATCACATTTGATGATGGAAGTTTTGATAACTGTGGAGATATTGTTTCTTACAGAGCGCGTAAAATGACTAATCTTTGTGGTGGATCTAACGCATGGGCAGAATCAGTAACTTTCTGCTGTGAAGAAAGAGGCCAAGAAGTAATGGTTCAATTTGAAGTAACAGATGCACAAGGATTATCTAATACTTGTATGGTAACTGTAACGGTAGAGGACAAACTGCCACCATTTATCACTATGTGTCCAGCTGATATCACTTTAGATTGTCAATCAGCTTATGATCCATCAGTAACGGGTTATATAGAGTTTGTTGACAACTGTGAAATCGTTTCAGATGGTTTCGAAGATTCGATTCTTTCAGAAAATAGCTGTGGTGAGAAAACGATAAGAAGAGTCTTTACCATCGAAGATGCTGAAGGTCTTAAAAATACTTGTGCACAAATCATTACTCTTGAAACTGATCCTAGCGATAGATTTAGAGAAAGTGACATTACATGGGCAAGCGATGTTGAAGAATTTGGATGTCTTGAAGATATTGATCCAGATAGTGCTCCAGGGCCTATACTAAATGATAACAATTGTAGCCTTGTAGCTGCATATTCTGAAGATCAAGTATTCACATTAGCAGGAGCCTGTGTTAAAATTTTAAGACAGTGGACTGTAATCGATTGGTGTCAGTACAATGAAAATAATCCTGTCCTTGGTGAAGGATGGTGGGAAGACACTCAAGTCATTAAACTAAATAATAATGTTGCTCCGACTTTTGTAAGTGATTGTAATGACAGAAATATCTGTGTATACGAAGAAGGTTGTCAAGGTCAAGTAGTACTTATGGCCAATGCCACAGATGATTGTACACCTTCTGACCAATTATCTTATAGCTATGAAGTAGATGAGGATAATGATGGTAGCATTAATTATTCAGCAAATAACAATTCTTTCAATAGAACAATGTCTGAAGGAACACATAGAATCACTTGGACAGTTGAAGACGGTTGTGGAAATGTATCATCTTGTTCTTATGAATTTACAGTCGAAGATTGTAAAAAACCTACGCCTTACTGTATTACTAGTTTAACTACAGTAGTGATGCCTAGCTCAGGTATGATTAGTATTAATGCTGAAGATTATGACTTTGGAAGTTTTGATAATTGTACACCTACTGAAGATCTAGAATTCTCATTCTCAGCGAATGTAAATGATAAGACTAGAACATTCACTTGTGCAGATATTCCTAATGGTGTATCAGCAGATATCGAACTAAGAATGTACGTAACAGATAAAGACGGTAATCAAGATTACTGTACTATCGAAATCGTATTGCAAGAGGGAGTTGAAGATCAGTGTGATGAAGCAGGTATGATCGTAAATATCTCAGGACAAGCTCGAACAGAAGATTTCGAAACTATCGATGAAGCACTTATATTAATGTCAAGTAATGCTCCTGAAGTAGACGGACAAATGTTGACTGCTCAAGATGGAAATTACGTATTCTCTAATCTTCCAATAGGATATGATTACGAGATCGAAGCTGAGAAAGATGGAGATTATACGAATGGTGTTTCTACACTTGATTTAGTATTGATTCAGAGACACGTATTAGGATTCGATGAATTCGATTCTCCATACAAAGTGATCGCTTCTGATATCGATAATAATCAAAAAGTGTCTGCAACAGATATCGTAGCATTAAGAAAGCTTGTATTAGGAATTACACCACAGTATCCTAATGGACAGACTTCATGGAGATTTGTTGATGCAAGACAAGAGTTTAATGATGTATCGGATCCTTGGCCTTATGATGAGTCAATTTCGTTCAACGACATTAATTCTAATAAATCTTATATGGATCTTGTAGCTGTGAAAATAGGAGATGTAAATAGTAGCGCGACGTATAATGTTAATGGTACAGAAACTACGGAGACGAGATCTTCTAAAACCATGACATTCTTAACGAATGCTATGCAAGTGGCTAAAGGCTCACAACTGAGATTACCAATCTACGCTCAAGATTTTGAAGAGATCTTAGGATACCAATTCACTATTGAGTTTGATGCTAACAAGCTAAACTTTAATGGCTATGAGATGGGAGCATTAATCGTAAGCGATAAAAACTTTGCCCTGAACAGATTAGATCAAGGTATTGTAACTACATCTTGGAGTGAAATGGAACCAACTACTATAGCTGATGATGAGCCATTATTCTACTTATCATTTACAGCTCATGATGCAGGTTATATTGGAGACCTTATAGATTTCACATCTAGAATTACTGATGCAGAAGTTTATGATGCAGGCCTAAATGTTCATGGTGTAGATCTGAGTCTACGAGGCGCTAATAATGAGATACTTACTGACGGACTTACAGTTCAGCAAAATAGACCTAATCCATTTAGAAATACTACAGACATACTATTTACTATCGATAATGATAGTCCAGTAACGTTGACAGTACTTGATATGGCAGGGAAAGTTCTTAAAAAAGTAACTAGCAACTATACTGCAGGAAGCCACACTATTACTTTAGATACTGAGACGATAGCGGCTTCAGGTGTGCTTTATTATAAAATAGATGCTGATCAAGGTAGCGTTGTACGTAAGATGATCAAGCTAAACTAAGCATATAAAAGATAACATTTTAGCATGTTAACTTAGAGCGTTACTCCCAGTGAGTGACGCTCTTTTTTTATCCTAAGTAATACTTATTCTGAGCCATAAAGTTTTCCTGAGTTCTAAACTTAGTCTTAAGATTAAACTTAATCTTAGACTTAAACTTACCTAGTCTTTCCTGCTACCACAACTACAATTTCTCCTTTCACACTTGGTCGACTTTCGTAGTCATTGAGTAACTCATCTACAGTTTTATAATTGTACTCTTCATATACTTTAGTAAGCTCTCGTACTACGCAAGCTTTTCTATCACCACCACAATGTTCTTTTAATTCTTTGAGGCATTTAATGAGTCTATGCGGAGATTCGTAAAGCACAAAAGTATAAGGGATTTCGCATAAGTATTTATGTCTCGTTTGTCTCCCTTTTTTATGTGGTAAAAATCCTTCAAAATAAAATTTATCACATGCAATTCCAGAAGCCGCTATAGCTGGAATAATGGCATTCGCTCCAGGAAGACATTGTACGTTAACATCATTTTCTCTACATTCTCGAACGAGTAAAAATCCAGGATCACTTATGCCAGGAGTGCCAGCATCTGTTATCAATGCTATGTCCATCCCTTCTCTCAGCATATTCATATAATCCGATAATTTTTTATGCTCATTGAATGCATGGTAAGAGGACATTTTAGTTTCGATCTGATAATGTTTGATCAAATGTCCACTGGTTCGGGTATCTTCGGCAAGTATTAAGTCTACTTCTTGTAAGATTCTAATCGATCTATAAGTCATATCTTCAAGATTGCCGATCGGTGTTGGTACTAAGTATAGCATAGTTTAATTTATACGTATTCCTTATTCGAATTAGCGTTTGGTTGCCATCTCTGCATTGCTTTTTTAAAGTAAAATCCAGCAATTAATCCAGCAACAAATCCGCCTATATGAGCCCACCAAGCGACTCCTCCAGTGTCTTCCGTTTCTGCCAATGAACCAAATCCAGATATCAATTGCTGACCGATCCAAAACCCCAGAAATAGAAAAGCAGGAATTTCAAAACTTCTAAAAAACACGATCACCAACATCTTAATTTTTGATTTAGGAAACATCACTAAGTAAGCACCCATGACCGCAGCAATCGCTCCACTTGCGCCTACGCTCGGTATTTGACTGCTAGGATCTGAAACAATATGCGCAAGACTCGCAGCTAGACCACCAATCAAATAGAATAGTAAAAAACGTGTGCTGCCAATCTTGGCCTCGATATTATCTGCAAAGACCCATAAGAATAGCATATTACCAATAAGATGCATCCAACCACCATGTAAAAACATACTAGTGAATAGCGTAAAGTAATCTTCGCCAGATGTGATTTCTACAGGGATAGAGCCATAAGTGAGAATGAAGTTATTGAGAGCGGGTCCAAGTATAGCCTCATACATAAATACAAGTACATTGATGACAATGAAAGTATAGCTTACATAAGGCTTATAGCCACCCTGAACCTGAGTGTCACCTATAGGAAAAATCATGATGTGATTATTTTAATATGGCTCCAAGATATGGATTATTTCAATGACAGAAACTTTAGGAATTTCTTACCGAATATATCAATTGGGCGGTTAATTGTTAATTCTTTCTTATAGTGGCAATCTCATGATACAAAATCTCTTTCTTTCAAGTCTTCACTGTACATAGCTTGTTTTTTGATTTGTTAAGAATCGATCAGATAAAAAGGATATCAACAAAAGTGTTGGTGTCCTTTTTCTATTTTGCGAAATTTAGATGCACTCAGAATGTTGATGTAGAGTCGCCCTTTTACAATGAGATTCCAATAAAATTACAGATTATGAAATTCGTAAGAAACCATCGATATATATTAATCTAACTTAGCATTCTTCAAAAATAATCTAGTAAACTACACAACCAATTATCTAACCGACGCATTCACCTATCTTCAAATTACAACTTCCCTTCTTCTTCCACCTCATATAGTTTTATGACTCTGACCACCTCGATTTTGGTATCGCTTACTTCCTCCAATACAAAATCAAAACCATCCATTTGGATTTTAGCGTTTGGCTCTGGTATGCTTCCGCTAGTCATCACTATATATCCAGATAATGTATGATACTCACCCTCTGGAAAATTTAAATTCTCATATTTTTCATTGAGATAGTCTATCTCTAGTCGACCAGAGAAGACATACTCATCTTCATTGACCACATGCTCAATATTATCTTCTATATCATGTTCGTCTTCTATCTCACCAAAAATTTCTTCCAAAATATCTTCGAGAGTAATAAGCCCTGCAGTCCCTCCAAATTCATCTACCACACAAGCGATCGTAGTCTCTTCTTTAATGAAGTTATACATAAGTGATTGCACATTCATAGCCTCCGGCACATAGCTAATCGGCATGATCAATTTTTTAATAGATCTAGGGTTATCCAACATTTGCTGGTGATGAATGTATCCTATCACATTTTCTATTCCTCCATCGGTAATGATAACTCTACTCAGCCGCGATTCTTTAAATATGGCCAGTACTTCATCTATGGAAGCCGTTTTTTCGATATGCACGATTTCAGTTCTGGGTATCATACATTCACGAACCTTTGTTTGCCTAAGGTTAAGTGCATTCGTTAGAATCTCTTTATCAATATCCTCTTCTTCCGAAATTTTATCATTTATGAAATGCTCAAGATCTACTCTCGTAAGAGCGCTTTCGACTTGATCAGTCGGTTGTCTGAGAATATGCTTTAAAAGTCCATCTGAAAGCACAGTCATTATATAAGTGGGAATGGCTAACAACCATTTGAAAAATCTAAGAGGGTAGGCCAGAGCCATTAGCATATCATTCGAAAAAAGTCTAAATAAAGTCTTCGGTAAAAATTCGCCAAATATAAGTACGACAGCAGTAATGATTAATGTTACGCACAATAGTAATGTGGCACCATTTGATCCAATTATAGGTTCCAATAAAGGTTCTATAAGTTGGGTCATTAATATCGTAAATGTCACCAATGCAATATTGTTTCCGACCAGCATTGTACCTAAAAAATCAGAAGGCTTTTCGTAGAATCGCGCTAAGATATTTCCTCTTCTTGACTTCTTGTTTTTCATAACCTCTATACCGAGCTTATTGGCCGAAACAAAGGCAATTTCAGATCCTGAAAAGAATGCGGAAAGTAGTAAAAAGAGAATGATGGAAAATATTAGCATAAGTCTATTTATAATACAAATATACCATTCTTGATTATCGATTAAAAAAAATAAAAATTAGAGCCTATGAACAGCTATTGGTTTAGCTCTTCGGTGACTTCTTTAATATTCATTTTACCAGAATTCTTTTGAATTTCAAATCGTGTGAAATCATTGTTAGCTTCAAATCCATAGCCGTAAGAAGTATCTCCACGTTCTGGTTGAGAGATCATGACAAATCGCTCCGTATATACTCGGTCTTTTTTCTCATCCCAGATTAATTCCCACGTCTCTAATTTCTCTTGTTTTTCATTATAAAGATTGACATTCTGACGAGTAATGATTCTTGATTTTTTGGTCTCCCTTACCGCATAATCTGCATCTAACCAACTAGTGATATTTCCATTGGGGCCATAAAATTCCACATGTACACCATCAGGAAATTCTTCTCGAGGGTTACTTTTATCAAGATATCTATTCATTGTGGGGCCACTAACCTTTACCTTGATTTGAGCGGAATCACTATATAGCACTTCTACATTTGTAGCTACTTCTATAGAAGCTTCGTGACTTGAGGTGAGATCATCTATGTCTTCCATCTTCGTGATGCAAGATTGTAACCATACAAAACAAAATATTAGAAAAAATCCTTTCTTCATCGTTACCTTATTACAGTGATATCGCCAGCGTAAGAAAATACTTCATCGTCAATAAATCTAACTTCTGCTAACCAAGTAAATACTCCAGGGTTTACAGGCTTGCCATTTATGGTGCCATCCCATCCCTCGTTATATTCATTAAGCATAATATTTTGCCCTCGATATATTCTATTTCCCCACCTATCGAATATATATAAGTTCTCAATTCTCGATGCTCCGGGTCCAGCAAACAAATTAAAAAACTCATTGCTCCCATCATTATTGGGCGAAAATATATTAGGGGCATGTACAGGACGCTCGATATTTACTCTAATGGTTACTTCGTCAGTATCCGAACATCCATTTTCATCACTCACTAATAACTGATAAGTGGTTTCTCCAAAAGGTACCACAAATGGATCTAAGCAGCTTACACAATCAATGCTATCGTCAGGACTCCACAGTACATCTAAGTTCAAATTTTCAGGTGTATAGCTTCCATCAAGATTTACACCTTCTCCAAAGTCTATTAATGTATCTCGACCTGCATTAGCTATGATTTCTTCTGGTTCGTCTATATTTACCTGAGTAGCAGCAACACAGCCTTTACGATCTACGACAGTTACTACATAGTCGCCGATATCCAAATTGTTGAATAATGGATTAGGCTGAAAATTAATGCCATCTATTGAGTAAGTATAGGCGGGAGCACCAGATATTCCTTGAGCAACAATATAGCCTTCAGGAATATCAAAACAAATCAGATCAAAAGCCTCCGCATCCGCCATTAATGTACTCGTATCAGCACAGCATGGATCTATGAAAAGATCTACAATCTTAGTTACACTACATCCCTTTGTACTTGTTACAGTGAGTGCGACAGTCTTTTCTCCAAAACTATCATATATAACATCATGAGGACCTTCCTGATCCGAAAAAGTCGGTGTAGCACCATTCCCAAAATTCCATTCGTACTCCACAATAGGATCCGTTTGCGAATTTGATGAATTTAAAAATTCAATAGTTTTATCGCATTCGAATGCTTCTACAGCAAAGACGTCGAAATCAACTTCTGGACCTAAAAAAGTCCCAGTACCTCCAAATTCAATTGAAAAACCAAGACCTGATTGTGAAAAATTATTGATAATTACTGCATATGATTCACCGGCTACCATATCTATAGGTCGTGCAAAATTATTATCCCCAGCTTGACAACCCGGCGACTCTGACAAATCATTATCATTGCTTATTAGACCCGTTGGTCCATTACAGACTTCCCAAGTCGAAAAAGGATCAGTAACGTTATTTGTACCATTAGCACCTGATGCAACACATCTCAATAATGATTTATCATTACAATCGTCTAGTCCATTATTTAATCGATACACCGAAAAATCAATGTCATCTGACTCTATTCCAGGTGTATAGTTATTGGGAGTGAGGGTAAATTCTAAAGTGCCTGACTCATCACAAGTCCATTTGTACCAAACAGAAGCAAATTCTTCACCTATACAATCATTTGATTCTAGTTCATCATCTAGATTTCCAACTCCCACAAGACTTTCTACATAAAATGGACTCTTATCGCAAAGAATCACTGCATCTGGACAGTCCGCTTCAGGAGGGTTAGTATCTATAAAATCATCTATACACAGTTGAAAAGTTCCTTGCATCTCTGCCGATCCATCTACCGAAAGATAATATACTTGACCAATTACTAGATCAGTAACCGTAAGCTGAACCGTACCCAATCCTCCTCCAGAAGAAGTACAACCGACCAAAGTGAGATTATCACAGGTACCACTATAGACACCTATATCTGGTTGAGCAAGAGTACTTGGATTTACTCTAATAATGGCAGCCGGTTCTTTAGGTACAAAAGAAAACCATACAGCTCCGGTGTAATTTAGAAAGCAAGGATTCGCTATTTGAGGATCTTCAGTAGCTCCAACATTTGAAAATTCACCTAATGCAGAACAATAGCCATCAACTTCCGGAATATGCTCAGCAAAATCACAAATGTCATTTAGGACTTGGGCATTTGCTCTAAAGCCAATCGCCGAAAAGATAAGAATGCACCAAATTATTTTTTTCATATACATATATCGTTCTGTATGCTTAGGTATTTATAACGCAGATAATGTCCTTCTTCGTTCTATTTCCGCAATCTTATGATTCTCTTAGGAGACATTTCGTACCAAAGATCTAAGGATTTTAAGAATAATTGACATTGATATCAATTTTCAATGCAAAAAAAAGCCTCCACAAGTAATTTTGTGAAGGCTTTGTAGCGTGAGGCAGGCTTGAACTGCCGACCTCAGGATTATGAATCCTGCGCTCTAACCAGCTGAGCTACCACGCCATGTAGTCTAAGCGGCTGCAAAGATATATATTATTTTCAATAACATCATACCTTGATTTCAAAAAATATTAAGACCTAAGAGGTATAATCTTGCTTTATTAACTTATTCATTTAGTTATCAGTCAATTACAGAGTTTCTTAGGATATTAGAAAATATCATTTATTAGTTTATCTTTGCAGCCCCAAATTGGGGTAAATTATTATTTAACTAAATAAAAGTACTTCTATATAATGCGAAATTATGAAGTAAATTTCATCGTCGATCCAGTTCTGTCTGGCGATGAGATTAAAGCGACAGCTGAAGTGTACAAATCACTTCTGACAGATGGAGGCTCGAAAATAGTCCACATTGATGAAATGGGTCTTAAACAATTAAGATACCCAATCAACAAAAGATCATCTGGTGTATACTATTGTATTGAATTTTCATGTGATAATGGAGACATCATCCCAAGTATGGAATTAGCGTTCCGAAGAGATGAGCGAATCATGAGATTCCTAACTGTCAAATTAGACAGATATGGAGTTAAATTTAACGAGGACAAAAGAAAAGGTCTCATTGGTAAGAAAAAGCCAAAAGCGACTGAGGAAGATGCTACTACTGAAGTGAAAGCTGAAGTAAAGAAGCAACTTGAGCCTAAAACTGCTGCCCCTAAGCAAGAGGAAGAGTAATCCTCGCTTAATTATCACACCTTAAATTAAAATTACAATGGCAAATAGAGAAGTAATTAAGTTCTTGAGTAATCCAAATATCGGATCTCAAAAGAAAAAATACTGTAGATTTAAAAAGTTTGGAATTAAGCATATCGATTATAAAGATGCAGACTTCCTTCTTCAGTTTATTAATCCTCAAGGAAAACTTCTTCCAAGAAGGATCACAGGTAACTCATTAAAGTATCAAAAGAAAGTCGCTGTAGCGGTAAAGAGAGCTAGACACTTAGCAATCCTTCCTTATGTAGCGGATTTATTAAAATAAATTGCAAAGTAGTATCAGATATGGAAATTATATTATTAAAAAACATGGATACCCTGGGCTACAAGCATGATATCGTAACTGTAAAAAATGGTTATGGTAGAAACTTTTTAATACCACAGGGTCTAGGAGTTATCGCTAATGCTGATAACAGAAAGAAACTCGAAAAGCTCGTAGCTGAAGAAGAAGCAAAGGAATCAGCAAGAGTAGGAGAATACAAAGAATTGGCTGCCAAGTTAGAAGGTCAAACGCTTAAGATTGCAGTGAAAGCAGGAACTTCAGGAAAGATTTTCGGAAGTGTTACATCTGTTCAGATTGCACAAGCGCTTAATGAGCAACTTGGAATCGAAGTTGAGAGAAGAAGAATTGATATTCCAGAAGAAATTAAAGAAATGGGTACATATAGTGCTACTATTAATTTCCACAAAGAAGTTTCAAGTAAAATCGATTTCGCATTAGTGCAAGATTAGAGGATGGTGCGAAAGCACTAATCAAAATACAGAAGCCTGACTCTTAATTGAATCAGGCTTTTTTTTTATTCGTAATAGTTCGTGAAGTAAAAAGTACCCATCACGAAACAGGCACAAAGTCACATTTGGATCCATAAGTTTTAAGCCATTTTTCCGCCTTTTCATATTCAGGATATACTTTTCCCACGATCGACCAATACTTTTTGGAATGATTCATTTCATTCATATGGGCAAGCTCATGCACAATAACATAATCTCTCACCCATTCTGGAGTCATGAGCAGACGAGTAGACAAATTGATGTTACCTGAATTGGAACAACTTCCCCAGTTGCTTCGATTGTATTTGAGTCTCAATCCATTTACTTCATGACCGAAGTAATGTTTATTAATTAGTTCTAACCTTTTAGCCACTATAGGTTTATATTTTTTGGCTAATATCCTTGATAATAATCTTTTAATATTATCCGATTTGTCACTGCCATAAAGTGAGGAGTCCAAGACTAAATATATTATGTTGTCTTTTATCTTTCCACTGCTTGAAGACTTTACTTTTTCGCTGATCTTAAGCGTATATTCATTTTCCATGCATTTTATGACACTGCCACTTTGGTAGCTTATTGGAATCAAATGTTCTAGACTTCCACCTTTTGACTTCATTTGTTTGATAAGCCAATCCTTAGCCCATAAATGATATTTATGTCTTTGGCTATTATTCATGTATATAGGTATCCGGAATAATACACTATCCTTACCCACTGATATTCTCACATTTCTGCGTCGTTCATAATACCTCTTGACAGGTATCTCTACACCCTCTATTTCAAAGTATATTAATTCATACTTAGCCATACTTTTGAGAGAATGATTGCATCACATTTACCAATACCTCAACGCTTTCTATGTTCATAGCATTATACATACTTGCTCTAAAGCCACCTACAGATCTATGTCCTTGTATTCCGCAGATACCGGCTTGATCAGCCATACTGAGGAAATCATCTTTTAAAGATTCATTATGTAAACCAAAACATGCATTCATCAATGATCTATCTTCCTTCGCTACGAATCCATAGAATAGTTCATTTTTATCTATTTCATTGTAAAGCAATTCTGCCTTAGCTTTATTTCTTTTTTCCATGGCATTGACTCCACCATTATCCTTTACCCATTGCATAGTTAGCATCGAAACATATATCGGTAATACTGGCGGTGTATTGAACATAGAATCTTTTTTGATGTGCGTACGATAATCTAGCATCGTCGGTATAGTTCTTCCTGTTTTACCTAACGCCTCTTTATTTACTATAACCAATGTCACTCCAGCTGGCCCCATATTCTTTTGAGCGCCACAATAAATAAGGTTATGTCTACTAATGTCGATCGGTTTACTGAAAATGTCAGAAGACATATCCGCAACTAATGGGGCAGAAGTGTCAGGCAAGTCATGAAATTGGGTTCCGAAAACAGTATTGTTGGAAGTATAATGTACGTATTTAACATCTGATTTATTCAGATTTTTGGGTACATACTTATAATTATTATCTTTCGAACTACCAATTTCTATTACAGATCCAAATAGCGCTGCTTCAGGTATAGCTTTATTGCTCCAAGTACCCGTATTAATATAACCAGCTTTTTCATTGGTGTCTAGTAGATTCATTGCACTCATATAGAATTGGCTGCTCGCTCCACCTGTAAGAAAAAGAATCTCATAACCCTCAGGAATACTAAGTAATTCTTTTGCGAGACTAAAAGCGCGATTCATACATTCTACCCATTGGCTCGATCTATGTGAAATTTCCATTACTGACAACCCCATTCCAGCAAAATCTATTAATGATTCACTCGTTTTCTTCTTTACTTCTTCAGGTAATATTGCCGGTCCGGCGTAAAAATTATGTTTTTTCATTTCTGTTTACATTAATAAGAAAATAATTACAAGCCTATAATGAATATATATATCTATAATTCACTAAGCCTCAAAGGTCTACTTTTATAATCAAATTGCCATCTAAAAAAGAGGTTCTATTTATAGTTTTTATTCATTTAAAACCTTGCTTCTTAATAAAGTGCGTCTATCTTTGCGACCGCTAAGGAAATAGAGTGTTTCCAACTACTGCGATTGAGGCCAGAAAAATTATTTTTAAATTATTTTTTCTGTTTGTTTGCAGAATTGGAAATTAAAGCTATCTTTGCGGCCCCTTACGAAAGTGAATAAGGGGAAGAAAAAAGTTCATTGACACGAAAAGGAATAGATAAAACTAGGTTTGACGACCTAATCTGCGAGAGTAGAAAAAGATGTTACGCAAGTAACGTTAGTATGTAGTTATAAATAAATACGATTATAACTAGAATTTTGAAGTTATAAAGGAACAGACTATGGAGAGT
>CALBEE010000235.1 GCA_937927575.1 uncultured Saprospiraceae bacterium
CTGGCAGTACATTCAATTCCGAATCATAGATCAATGTACCATTATTAAAAGCAGGACCTAAGATAGGATGATCATCTGGAGGATTATTACAATCATTAAATCCAGCATATGTACAACTAGCAATTTCTACACCCTCACAAGAATAAAGTGTAAATCCAGCTCCAAAAATCGAAGGATTAATACAATTAATATTATTGTCTACTAAAACTGCGGGACTTCCATCATGCATAGTGGAGTAGACTTTATAGATAAAAGCAGATGAACCTGGATCTATACAACCTCCTGTATTCGTCAGGATAGTATTGAGCCAACTATAACATAGTATTGAATCAACTTCCATAGAACAAGACGGTATAGGATCATTTCCAACACACATGCAGTTCACATTAATTATACTATCTTGCTGTATACCACAAAAAGCACCTTCCTGTTCTTCGCCATTACAAATCCTTAAGTAATCTCCATTAAATGGAAGTAGGTTATTCCCATTAAAATTGTAGCCATTTTGAGTTGGATCTTGAGACTCCCCTATGCCACAAAGGTTATCTAGACTTGCAGGAAAGCAGCCTTCTAAATTATTATCATTCAATAATAGTTTTTCAATATTAGTAAGTGCACCAATATTGTTAGGAATTTCACCGGTCAGATTATTATCATGTAGAAAAAGGTTTATCAAATTACTTATTCCCATTACCTCTGTCGGAATACTTCCAGTTAACTGGTTCGAACTTAACCATAAGACCACAAGGTTATCCAATTGGCTCAGATTAGAAGGAATACTTCCTGATAAATTATTTCCTGAAAGCATAAGCCATTCAAGATCATCAAGATTCGTTAAGTTAGTAGGTATTGTTCCTTCGAATTCGTTGTCAGAAAAAACGATTCTTTTAAGCTTTGTAAGTAAACCTAATGACTGAGGAATACTTCCACCAATTTGATTATTGTTCAACACTAAAAATTCCAGATCAGTCAACTGACTTACTTCATTGGGTATATTTCCTGTTAATCTATTTCCATTTAAATCCAATAATACTAGATCATCAATCTGCGAAATCGTAGATGGAATGATACCTTCCATAAAGTTAGTATCCAAATTAATCGCGATCACTCGATTATCATTATTGCAAACTATACCATACCAATCACAAGGGATACAGCTATTACCTAAAGCTCCACTTGCCCAACCGGCATTAAACCTCCATTGGTCTCCATCAGTAGCATGGTATAAATCCATAAGTGCAGAATAATCATCTTGGCCACAGTTACAAAGATTACTAGCCTTAGTGATATTATATTTTACATAACAGCTATCTTCAGTGATCATATCATAAAGCAGAAGGCTATCTAATTTAGTGGTCTGTGTACCAAAATCACTACAATCAATTTCATATGTTCTGGTTGAAGTTTCCAAATCCAAAGAAATGTTACATGCTCCCTCAATACCTAATAATCCTTCGACATTAATCTCAAATGGAATACTTGTAACCATATAACTATTAGTGGCTATATCACATGTGAGCGTATAATTACATGGAGCACAGACAGGACCACCACAATCGACGCCTGTCTCAGTTCCGTTTTGCGCTCCATCACAACAGTAAGCGCAGGAGCCATCATCTTGACTAGCCATTGCATTATAATTATTAGCTTCTGGATCCGTACAGCCGCTTACACATGGAGGACAATCAGGACCTCCGCAATCCACTCCTGTCTCTTGACCATTCTGCTCTCCATCTTCACAGTTAGCACAGCCGGGAAATGATACATCACCATTAGCATTTGCGCTGTAAATTATTTCATCTCTCGGTGTTTCAGGATCGCCAATTTCACATGTAATAGCCAAACCAACGGATTCGCACCTTTCAATTAAGTTGCCATTACAATCATACACTTCCCATAATTCTCCAAAAGAAAATTGATTCGTTTGAGTAAAGATCATTAAGTATATAAATTCTTCATTACTTTCATTGGTAGCATTATAAATTCTCAAATCTTGAAAGTCAGTGGAACTGAAAGAGTAAGCCACCACACCTTCAAAAAAATTCTGTACATAATCTAAACAATAGATCTCCTCCAAAGTATAATCACAATTGATCTGTGCATTAGACCATTGTCCACAAATCAACAAGTATGCAATACATATATTCCTAATTAATTTCATTTCTCGTTTTTAATAAAATCTGCTATACTAATAATTAATCTGAAAACATACATTTTAATAGGGCTCCTCACTAAACATATAAGCCACATAGGCTTCATAACCCATACCAGCAAATTGGCCTATGGATCCCAAAGAATAATCCACTTTAGTTCCGATTCGTAATAATCCGTCATTGACGAGCCAACCCAGTATAGATTGGTCATTAAATATGAGACCCGCTTGAACGAACACTTCGCCATTAGTTACTCCACCCAAAGAAGCCCAATACTTTTGTTCTTTTTCGTATCTGATATTGCCCATCACATTAATCGCCTTAGTAAACGCATATGAAACCATTAGTGATGGTTCTATATAACTATTAGATCTCTTAGATTTTTTAAGCCTCATCCCTCCGTGAAAATGAGCATGTGGCACTGACTTCCAAGATCCATATGATGAGATTTCATTTTCATATGGCAACACATTGGTGATAGAAGCACCAAAATAAAAATGAGGTAAGTGAGAATAAAAATCAGAAACACTATTGTAGAATACTCCGAAGCTTACATTAGGTCGGTAGTATTGAAATCCGCTATCTGGTATGCTGACATCACTTTCTAATCCATCAAAAGAGACTAGATTATCCGCATTAAATCGAAATTGATTCACCTTAGCTGATAGTCCAAGGGTCAATACTCCATCACGAATTCCAAACAATCCAGTGTAAAGCTTGTAAGTATAAGTACCGCCCAATCCAACGGATTCATATGGACCGACTTTATCCGTCTCGGCATATGCGCCAATCGTAGTTTTAATTTTATTTTGAATAAATGGATATTGAAATCCGACCGTTCCATACTGAGGTGCATCCTGAAATCCCGACCATTCTTGGCGTAAAGTGCTACTTACTTCCCACGCATTCCATCTAGCCGTAAGTGCAGGATTCCATATAAAACCACTCTCATAAAAAGAAGACCATGTAGGAGTCTGTTGTGCACTAGATTGAAAGCTAATTCCACACAGAAAAAGCACAACAATTATGATTAATTGCTTCATTGGGTTGGTTGATTGGTTATGGCTATAATACCTCATACTAATTTCGTTAAAAATTCCTAATTCTACCTAAGCAGACTACGTATATTTGGACATTCTACAATATATCAGCAATAACTAATGTATAAACGACATCATATATAGACGTAAATCGATTTAGAGGGAAGAAGAGCTTACTTTTAGAAAGAATCAATTGATTATGCTTATCTACAGTTCTTCTAGATATTGACAATAATTTCGATACCTGACTGGCATTGTAGCCCTCTTTATAATAGCG
>CALBEE010000236.1 GCA_937927575.1 uncultured Saprospiraceae bacterium
TAAGAATTTCAAGATTACATCCACATCTGTTTTTTCGAAAAGATCAGAAAACACTTTTTCTCCAGGTATTTTTTGTTCTTCAAGTACGTGTAACATTATACTATCATACAGTAAATGTCTTCCTTTGAATATTTTATACGATGTATCTAATGCTTTTCCATTAATGAGACAATCGACGATCTGCTTAGTATGCTGCTGCATCCTTCTAAATGCAAATCCCGAACTGGGTTTTACTGCACCACCCGCAGTTCCAATATGAAATAACTTCCCTGAATTGTGTTTCCAAAAGGGATAGTTAGTCATAGGTATTACGCCATATTCTTTCTCTAAGATTCTATAGTCAGAATTGGCTACAAAGTTTTGAATATATTGCGCCAAAATTCCATCATACCCATTTTCATTTTGATGGTTATTAGAAAAGATAGCTACTTCTACTAATGCTTCTTTTTTATTTAAAGGCAGAACGTAACAAAATCGATGTTCATCTTCTTGAGGTATTCTAAAATCCATAAAGGTAGCTGCCTCATCATCAAATACATCTTCTTCAAACGCTACAAACCACCCACCGAAATGTTGATCAGTGTATAGATGCTTATTAAATCTAATTCCAGATGGCATCTTACTCGAAAAAACAACATCGGCGGCATAAGATTGATTACTGCATTTTACAATTCCACTTTCCGCATCTATTTCCAATACTTCTTCCAATACAAAATCTATATTTTTCGCCTGCTTAATCTCAGTAAGCGTCTTTTGATAGAAATCATTACTTCTTAGCATTTTATATGCATAAGGTGCCAATTTTAACCTTCGAGATATTGATTTACTGCGGAAATAAACATTATCCCAAGACTTAGTCAATATGTCTTCGTGAGTTCCAATTCCATTCTCCCAAAAGCACCAAGTTCTATCATTTCCCTCTTTAATTGATTTATCTAATAGCAAGACACGCTTTTGTACGAGAGATTTCTCTTGAGCAATTGCATATGCCAATGACAAGCCCGCTCCTCCAGCTCCAACTATGATAATATCGTATTTTTGATCTTGATTCATCTATCTTTGCAAGGTAGTACGTAAGAAATAAAGAATACAACATATAGTTGAATAGATGATAAGAAATTACAAAGAAACGTTGGAATGGATGTTTCGTCAATTGCCCATGTACCAGAGACAAGGTACTTCTGCATTCAAAAAAGACCTAAGCAATATAAAAGCACTATGTCAAGGCCTTGGTCATCCTGAGAAAAAACTACAATTTATTCATATTGGTGGTACCAACGGTAAAGGTTCAGTATCACATATTATAGCGGGTATACTTCAATCTCAAGGATATACCATAGGCATGTATACTTCTCCACATTACAAAGACTTTAGGGAACGGATCAAGATTAATGGGCAATTCATCCCCAAGAAAAAGGTGACTTCTTTTGTTCGTGATCACCAAGAACTCATTGATACTATTCGTCCTTCTTTTTTTGAGATTACTGTAGCTATGGCATTAGATTATTTTGCCTTAATGCAACCCGATTTTGTAATCATGGAAGTAGGATTAGGTGGTCGGTTAGATAGTACTAATATCATCACTCCTCTCTTATCAGTAATCACCAACATAAGTTTTGATCATCAATCAATGCTAGGCAACACACTAAAAGAAATTGCTTTCGAAAAGGCTGGGATTATTAAAAATAAAATACCCGTAATTATAGGTCAGCATCAAAAAGAAACAGATTCGGTATTTGAAAAAACGGCTTTAAGTAGAGAGTCAGATTTATTTTTTGCTGAGGAGAAAGTAAAAATAGAAACAAAATCAGAATCTCCAACATTAAAAACAATTGCCATAAATTCTAAAAATTGGAATTTTGAAATAACAACTGATCTGACTGGGGATTACCAAATACAAAATATTAGAACAGCTTTTAGTGCGATACAATTAATGGCCAAGAGAAATATAATTCAAATTAACACAAAAAGAATTTCAGATAATTTTAAAAATTTAAAATCCGAAACCTACTTTATTGGTAGATGGCAGATTCTTAGTAAGCGACCTTTGACTATTGCAGATAGTGCACATAATGAAGATGGTATCAAACATCTAAATCTACAATTAAAAGATCTAGAATTTAGCAGGCTACATATCGTCTTGGGCACTGTCAATGATAAAGATGTAGATAAAATGCTATCACTATTTCCTGACGAAGCTAAATACTATTTCTGCAAAGCTAATATTCCGAGAGGATTGGATGCTGCCGTATTACTTAGTAAAGCCGAACAAACCAATAAAAAAGGTAAAAAATATCGTTCCGTAAAGCAAGCTTATGCCGCAGCTAGAATGAGCGCTAAAGAAAGCGATTTGATTATAATCGCCGGAAGTATTTTCGTAGTGGCCGAAGCTATATAAATTATTTTCTTAACCAACCAAGAACATATTGATTACCTACTGTCCACCTGCCTCCAGGATTTGACAAAGAATAACTAGCTCTACTACTATTTCCTCTGCCTGGATTCTGCTGAGCTATTTCTATTTTCTGATTTTTCACTTTAGAAACTATAGCTACATGACCAAATTCATTATAAGGAGTTGGACCGAATACAATTAGATCATTGACCTTAGGCTTACTACTAGATCCTTGAATATACTGCCTTAAATTTCGTTGTTTATTATATCCACCATCAGCTACCGAATGATTAAAGAAATCTCGAGCATGACCATAACTATCTGGCATTTTATGATCAAAATATTCATAGTAGAATCTTTTAACGAATTCTACACATTGGTATTTAAGTCCAAGATTATAACCATCTGCGGTTACATTTCGACCTGATACATTCCTCACACTTCCGTTGTCATAGATCGTGACGCCGTTATAACTATCTACTTTCACCCCTACCTTTCCACTAGATTTCAATTGACCAGAATTCGACTTCTTCTTTAGAGGCTGTTCTTCTTTTTCAAAATATGCCACTATAGCATTCCACTTCTCAGATAAATCAAAATCTGGTTTCCCAAATATGAAATAAACCACTCCCCCCAGAAGGAGAAAGGTCATTAATAAAGCTTTAAATTGAATCTTATTCATGCTGCAATACTAAGACTTTATAAACTTTTGTTGATCTATTCCTTTACCTTTTCGTATTTGTAAAAAATATACTCCTGGCAATAAATTTCGTACATCTATAGTTTTCGATCTATCATTCTGAATTTTAAGCACCTCTCTTCCATTGATATTCATAATTGAAATATCTCTATAATCTATCTCATCATTTGGCTCTAAATGAAGTAAATCTTTAACTGGATTTGGGAATATTCTGACGGCATTATCTACATTTTTCTCTTCATCACTTAGAATAACGCTACAATTAGACACCACATACACTTGCTCCCTATAGTGCGTAGACATTAGCACAGAATCTTTGTATTCATGTATCAAGTAAGAAAATAGATAATTACCCTCAACTGTAGCTATCACATTATATTCTATCTCGGATAACTTTGTAAATTCGTCAGAATCGAAAAACAAAGACGCTTCATTAATATTATTCTGTAAATCTACATTTGCAAAAGGCGGAGGGCAAATTAATGGATCCGGTGTTAAGCCCGTGCAACTATTAAGATCACCACTATTCGCACCAAAGCCATCTGTACCTCCGGCCGTTAAAGGATTTATTATCTCAGAAACAACATCATTATCACCTTCCAAATCAATTATTATTGAACTAGGAATATTGGCCTGAATAAATCGTGTTGAAGAATTCAATATTTTATGAGATTTATTCATACTTAACAAAGCGTCATGCGTTATCAGGACATTAAGTGCAATACCAGATTCCTGAGGATTTTCAATGTTAATAATATTATTAGTCCGACAACATCTTTGATAAGCAATCATATAATCTTTTCCATCGTTTGGAACATCTAAATAGACCATATATGAAGCTTGTTGACTTTCAGAAATTGCCAATTCACAATCGCTCAAACTCAACACGTCTATATCCACAATACCTATTGCAACATTACTTGTATTTACATGTACGTAAGAATTATTGCTCTCTTTTCGAAAAAGACCGACTCTTATAAATTGATCAAATTGAGCTCCCCCACCTAAGTTTTCTCTATAAATTTCTACTTCTACTTCCACTCCGAATGAACTTCCACTATTAGCAATAACTTCATAGGATATATGTCCGCCAATAATATGAGCAGAATAACTGGAAGCCGTAAGAAATAGGGATAGATTTAGAAAAAATACGAGTCTTAAAAACACTTTCATCTTGCACCTTTTAATGATATTAAAAATACGAATAGTTCAGAATTATCATATATATGATCTTTCTTTAATATCTTCGTATTTATATGTCATTAAAGATTTGTATAGTAGGAACAGCTTACCCTTATAAAGGAGGTATTGCAATGTTTAACGAACGTTTAGCAAGAGAATTTATCTCCGAGGGTCATAGTGTAGACATCATCACATTTACGCTTCAATACCCAAAATTTTTCTTTCCAGGGGAATCTCAATTTTCGGATGATCCCAAACCCAATGACCTCAGCATAGTACGTAAAGTAAATAGCGTAAATCCATTCACTTGGTACACCACTGCAAAAAGCATCAAAAGAGGTAACTACGATCTCATCATAGCTAAGTACTGGAT
Organism: uncultured Saprospiraceae bacterium; assembly: GCA_937927575.1. Classification (GTDB taxonomy): domain Bacteria; phylum Bacteroidota; class Bacteroidia; order Chitinophagales; family Saprospiraceae; genus UBA1994. The sequence goes on from CALBEE010000236.1 coordinate 4,651, forward strand.
TCCGGCAATGGGACCATCCCTAGGTAGTATCATGCGAATGGCTAAATCAAAGTCCACAAAATGTATTTCCATTATTGATAACATTATCCCTCATGAAAAGAGGATAGGCGATTCTACTCTTAGTAATTACTTTGTGAAATCCATGGACGGATTTATTGCAATGTCTAAAAAAGTGGAAGGGCAAATGAATCAGTTCATCACTAATCAACCTGTATCCTATATCCCACATCCTATTTACGATACTTACGGCGATATCTTACCTCGTACAGAAGCGTTAAGTCACTTAGGATTAGATCCGCAATATGATTATGTTCTTTTCTTTGGATATATAAGAGATTACAAAGGTTTAGATATTTTATTAGATGCAATTGCCGAAGGCCTTAAGACAAATCCAAAATTGAGACTTATAGTGGCAGGTGAATATTATTCCGACCCTGATAAATATACTAGTCAAATAGAAAAATTAGGTGTTACGGATGAAATTATTCTTCATACCAATTTCATTAGCAATGACGAGGTAAAATACTTTTTTAGTGCGGCTGATTTGGTGGCACAGTCTTATAAATCTGCAACGCAAAGTGGAATTTCACAAATGGCAATTTATTTTGAAAAGCCGATAGTTAGCACCAATGTCGGCGGCTTACCAGAAACTGTATTACATAATAAAACAGGTTATCTTACAAATGTCAATTCCATTGAAGTGGCTGAGGCCATTCTAAAATTCTTTAAAGAAGATCCAAGAGAAAGATTTCGAAAAGAGATTATTAAATTAAAAGAACTCTACTCTTGGAACCACTTCAGCGCTCAGCTTGTACAATTATATGATAAGATTAAATCCGATTCATGATTATACGTTCTAAAGCTCCATTGCGTCTTGGTCTTGCTGGAGGCGGTACTGATGTAAGTCCCTATTCAGATGATTATGGCGGTGCCATTCTCAATAGTACAATAAATCTTCATGTCTATACCTCAATAGAACCTACTCAAGATGGATTGATTCATCTACATTCTTTAGATCTTGGTGTTGAAGCAAAATTGAAATCACAAGCAATCTTAGATGATATAGATGGTCTAAGTCTGCCTATAGGAGTATATCATAGACTTGTGAAGGATTATAAGCTAGATGCTCAATCTTTCAAGCTAACGACCTATGTAGATGTACCCAAAGGCTCAGGACTAGGTACTTCATCTACGATTACTGTTTCTATATTAGGCGCCTTTCTAGAATGGTTTCAAATCAAACTTACCGACTATGAAATAGCCAGATTAGCTTATGAAATTGAACGAGAGGATCTGAATATGGCAGGCGGTAAACAAGATCAATATGCTGCGACCTTTGGCGGAGTAAATTTTATGGAATTTCAGCAAAATGATACTGTAATTGTAAATCCGCTTAGGGTAAATCCAGACTACATGTCCGAACTTGAACATAATCTTATATTGTACTATACCGGCACTAGCAGACTCTCAGCAGCCATTATTGAGAAACAATCTAGCGCATTTAAACAAAAAAGTACAAAATCAGTAGAAGCCGCTCATAAGATCAAAGAACAAGCCATATCTATGAAACAAGCATTGCTCACTGGTGATATAGATCGCATAGGCGTAATTTTGGATGAAGGATGGCAATTCAAAAAAGAAATGGCTTCAGGAATCACGAATGAAGTCATAGACAATATATATGCAACCGCAAAGAGAGCAGGTGCTATTGGAGGGAAAATATCTGGCGCCGGAGGTGGTGGATATATGACATTATACTGTCCAGAAAATACTAGGCATCGTGTGACTAAAGAATTAGAAACTTTAGGTGGTAAAGTACAGCCCTTCTCGTTCGATCCCATCGGTCTAACTTCCTGGACTAATTATTAAGATGAACTAAATTCTATCCTTTCGATTATTATCTTTAGGATTCATAAGTACATATAACTAATGCAGAATCAGATTTCTGATATCCTACAAAGAAGTATAGACACGAAAAGAGCAATCCTTAATGATGTTCGATTAATAGAAACCATTGAGCACATTACAAAAATTTGCACCGATTGCTTCAATAATGGCGGCAAAGTTCTTTTTTGTGGAAATGGTGGTAGCGCAGCTGATGCTCAACATTTAGCTGCAGAATTTAGTGGTAGATTTTACTCAGATAGAGATCCATTATTCTCGGAAGCTCTGCATGTTAATACATCATACTTAACAGCTGTCGGAAACGATTATGGTTATGAATATGTGTATAGTAGACTCATTAAAGCGAAGGGAAATCCAGGAGATGTTTTAATTGGTTTAAGTACTTCAGGCAACTCGCAGAACATTGTAAAGGCTTTCGAACAAGCTCAAAGCCAAGAGGTGATCTGTATAGGTATGACAGGCGCTTCAGGAGGGCTTCTCAATGATTGCAGTGATCATATTATAAGAGTTCCTTCCGATGATACTCCCCGTATTCAAGAATGCCATATTACCATAGGCCATATTATATGTGAGCTAGTCGAGAAAAATATCTTCTCATAATTTTTAGAATAATGATAAAAGAGGCCATCATACTAGCAGGCGGAATGGGTACTAGACTCCAATCAGTCATTACAGAAATCCCTAAGCCAATGGCTCCAGTGGGAAACCAGCCTTTTTTAGAGATTTTACTAAGTAATCTAGATGGTCAAGGTATCGAACATGTAATATTATCCGTAGGTTATAAGCATGAGATCATATCAAGTCATTTTGGTAACCAGTTTCGAAATATCTCAATTGACTATGCCATCGAGAACGAACCACTAGGAACTGGAGGTGCTGTAAGTTTAGCCATTGAAAAATTGCGAGACACCTCTTTTTTCATGATGAATGGAGATACTCTATTTGATGTTGATCTGAAAGACTTTAATAAATTTCATGATGAACATGCTTCAGATTTAAGTATCGCTTTAAAACCAGTAAGTAATCAAGATCGGTATGGTTTGGTAAAGGTGAATACTAATAATAGAATAATAGACTTTTCGGAAAAACAGTTTATTACGCATGGCCTGATCAATGGCGGTATTTATGCTACCACAAGCTCATTCATTAAATCCTTATCTCTTCCTCTCAAGTATTCATGGGAAAATGAAGTTTTAGAAAAACAAATAGAACCATCCAAGATGTATGGTTATAAAACTGATAGTTACTTCATTGATATTGGCATACCTGAAGACTATGCCAAAGCACAGATAGAATTAGGATAGACTTCTGAAAAAAGTACACAAGTTAGAATCGCTTTTCATTTTTCAATGGCAGCAACATGATAAGAGTGCCAACCTAATACAATAAACCATTTATTAGGGGAATAGGTATTTATACCCTTAGCAATATACTTCTAAATAAAAAAGGAGATAATCAATTAAGATTATCTCCTTCGTATTTTTAAGAATTACTATTTTCTAGTAACCTGAATTTTTGTTACCGCTATAAGTAGATCCTGATCTAGAAGATCCACCTGAACCAGCAGAAGGACCAGCAGGTCTTCCCATATCGTTGTCTCCAGCATTACATACTCTGAATTCAACTCTTCTGTTCATTAGGTTATTAGCATTTCCTGTTACAGTTAATGGAGCTTCTTCTCCACCATACATTAAGTTAAATCTGCTTCTGTCGATACCGTAGTTAGTTACTAAGTAATCAACCGCTGCTTTAGCTCTATTGTAAGATAATACTCTATTGTAATCGTTACCGTTTCTTACATCAGTATGTCCAACTGCAGTAACGCAAGTACTTGGACACATTTTCATAACGTTAGCTACGTGGTGTAAGTGACCGTAAAATTCTGGCTTGATGCTGTACTTATCAGAATCGAAGTGTACCATTGGTAAGAACCACTTTCCACAATCAGTTCTAGTAGCCATACTATTGATAGTCGATGTCATCGCAGCAGTTTTAGATTCTACTATTCTGTTTACATCATCCTCGTTTAATGGAGCTGGTATAATAGCTACACCTTCACTGTCAATTTCATATCCTGCAGGAGAGAATGTCTCTTTATCCTTACAATCAGATAAACCATCATTATCACTATCTAGAGTAACACCTCTAGTATCTACTGCACATCCGGCAGGTGATCCTAATTCTTGGTCTAACATATCAATGATTCCGTCACCATCCTCATCGGTTAAATCAAGTACTGGTCTTTGCTTAAGTTCAGCGATATCATTGAATGTAGCATCTAGTGGATTTAACCAATATAGAGGCTCTGTTCTATTATCCATACTTCCTAAGTTGAAAGCAAGTCTTAAGTTAGTGTAATGTCCGATATCAGCGTTATTAGTTTGATCATCTTCAGTTCTGAATTTAATGCCATCAAGATAATCATTGTCAGTAACCATTACTTGATGCTCGATACCGATATTGAATCTCTTGGAAATTCTTCTAGAAATACCCATTGATCCAGTAAATACAACGTGTAGGTTAGTTTCATCACCTAAACGGAATATACCTTTCTTTTTAAACCCTTCAGTTTCATAATCACCATCATAATAATTGTTTAATCCAGATTTTATATCAGATCTTCCTGATTTAGAATCAAATTGAGCTGCAGTCCAGCCTACTTGTGATCTTATATCTGTATAAGGATTACCATTAGCATCTAATAAATCTAACATAGCTACGTGATTATCAAATCCAGCACCTATAGTAATGTACCAGTTCCACTTATTACGATCTTTGTGAAATAATATATTTCCGATATTTATTACACCTTGTAAGGCTCCATATATATATCTTGTTTTGTGAGATGGAAACCATTCTCCATCTGTTTGTCCATTGTTTATATCATAAGCATCAAAAGTATTCTCAACTAGACCACCTCCAATTCCATTAGAACCTTTAACAGACTTGTGTCTCCAAGGCTGAGGATCTAATCCTGTAGCTTGTCCATAGAAAAAATCTGCTCTTAATGAGAATACATAATGTACGGCTTTTCTTAAGTGAAGGCCCATACCATATCCACCAGGTAGAGTTCTATCTACATCACCGTCAATAAAAAAGTGACCTAAGTGTACACCTAGTTCCCAAGCATCTTTTGGTTTTGCAGAGTAATTCGCCTGGCCCATTCGCCATTTAGCGTTTTGTTCTGGATCTTTAGTGAGTTCATCAGTAACAACATTACCATTTTCAAAGGCATTGTTCTCCTGTGCTTGAATTCCTGTAAGAGCGAAACCCAACATAAAGATGAATAAGTAAATTTTTCGTGTCATAGGGCAATAATTTATTATAATACGTTTTAATTTAAGATACAAAAATATCATTATTATAGATTGATTCAAATATATTAAATGCTAAAATCCGCTATTTGATGTTTTTTAATGTAGTAATGAGTGATTTTCGAGTAATATCAAGTGGAGAGTCGTCAATTTTCCTTATATTTTTCAAGAAATCATATATCACATCACTAACATCACCAAATATGGACTCATCAGTCATTTGTGCTTCTGGTTGCATGAGATAAGCAAATACTCTAGCCATCCCACAATTAGCTACGAAATCAGGAATTACACTTACACTACTATCAATGTAGTCAGCATTATCCCCAAAAAATAGAGCATTATCAATGAATGGGTCGTTAGCCCCACATGAGATTACTTCTAAACCTCGGTCCATTAGACGAGCTACTTGCTCTTTGGTCACAAGTTTGGAAGCAGCACCTGGCATAAATATATCACACTCTTGATCCCAGAATACATTATTCGCCTCTTCGAAGCTAATCAAATCACCTGCCAATTTATTTCCTTCCTTATTCTGAAAAAGTGATTTAACCTCCTCAAATGACAAACCCTCTGAACTAATGATGCCTCCTGCCCTATCTAGTATCCCTACCACTTCACAGCCTTGACTCGCTAAATAATAACCTGCTGCAGAAGCCACATTTCCCCATCCTTGAATTAAAACCTTTTTACCATTAAGATCCACGCCTTTCCATAGATTATAATAATGCTTAATACTCTCGGCTACGCCATATCCTGTTATCATGTCAGCTACAGCATATTTTTCACTCTCCATTGGTGCATATCGAGCATCTTCAATGATCTTAGCGCAGCCATAACGCAATTGTCCTAAAGCATTTATTTTCTCCCCATCTGAAGAGTTAAAATGACCATTCACAATTCCTTCCTGTGGATGCCAAAGACCCAAATCTTCGGTAATCGGAATCACATCTTTTAATTCATCAACATTCATATCTCCTCCCGTACCGTAGTAATTTTTTAGTAGCGGAAACACAGCCTTATACCATCGTTCAAGCACTTCTGTACGCCTTGGATCTCTTGGATCAAAATCTATACCGGATTTTGCACCTCCAATAGCTGGACCACAAACTGAAAATTTGATTTCCATCACCTTTGCTAAAGACATCACTTCTTCTTTAGTCAAACCTTTTCTCATTCTGGTACCACCGCCTGCGGCACCACCTTTAAGGCTATTAATTACAACCCATCCGCGAGCGTCAGTTTCCGCATCATTCCATTCAAATACGATTTCCGGAGGAGTACTCTTATATGTATCTAAGAAAAATTGTAAATCTTCTGAGCTGTTCATAATATAATGTTCTAGAATTCAATAATTTTTATATTTGCAATAATTATAATATGTATATATGTTATCACATTGGTTTACACCACTAGACAAATCCTTAGCATTACTCGCAAAGAACTATTGTCAATTATCGCACGAAGATGAGAAAGATTTTCCAGTTTTAACCCACTCCAAGCTAGCCATTATTGGTTATGATGCTGATTTCAGCAATGGGATTAGAAGAATACTGTATAACTTCCATAATCACTTTGAAACTATTGAAATTGCGGACATTGGTAATTTGAAATCTAAGGATACAGAATTCTCTATTCCTGCCATTAAAGAAATTATCGATGGCGGTGTTATTCCTATAATTCTTGGGGCTCCTGCACACCTTATCCAAAAGTTAAGACATCGGATAGACCAAAAAGAAAGCACTATATTTCATATAAGTAATCGATTACCAGAATATCATGCTGATGACCAATTCGAAGTATTAGGATTTCAACGTCATCTTTGCGGAGCAGACAGAATAGCAAATCTAGAAGAAGTATCGAAAAGCTCTATGAGTTTAGCCAAAATGAGAGCCTTTCCTAATATACAAGAAGCCGTGCTTAGAGATACTAACCTTGCTCACTTTGATGGGAATGTGATCAAACTAGGAGACAATCCAGCTTCTATAGAATCTAATACCTCTGGACTCACATGTGCAGAATCGTGTCAAGTCATGAAAAATATAGGGGGTAGTCATAGATTACAACTATTGAATCTAACCAATTACGAAATTATCGATGAGCGTCGCCAATATGCCAGCAACTTAACCATGGCGGAAATGTTGTGGTACTTTTTAGAAGGATTCTCTCAAAAAACATTCGACCATCCGCTCACTAACCTAAAGTCTATTCAAACTTTTGTAATTAATAGCCTAGATACAGATATCGAAATGAATTTTATAAAAAATGAAAAAACCGGACGTTGGTGGTTAGCATCTGAAAATAACTATCATGCATGTGCATTCGAAGAATATCTAGAAGCATCAAAAGGAGAAATACCGGACCGACTCTTACGCCTTTTGTCTTAACTTATTAATCTAAAAACTCTAAGATCTTTTCCAGTTTTAAAGCCCTAGATCCTTTGACGAAACAATGTGCCCCTTGCTTAATGATCGCAATAGTTGAAGATAATTCATCGACGCTATCAAAGAATTTAAACCTGCTATAAGCGCTTTCGAAAGTTTTAAAAATAGGACCCACAAATATGACTTCAGTCATTTCTAGAACAGTACATTCTTTGATTGTCTTTTCAT
>CALBEE010000237.1 GCA_937927575.1 uncultured Saprospiraceae bacterium
AAAGTTGCACTATTCCTCGGAATTGATGCGTGCTCTAGCTCACCCACTCAGAATGAAGATTCTTGAGTACATCGACAGATCGGGTAAGACTCAAGTAAATAAGATTTACAACAGTCTAGGCATTGAGCAGTCAATTACGAGTCAGCATCTTAAGATATTAAGATTGTCTGGCGTAGTAAGTGCTAACAAAGAAGGAAAATTTATCCATTACACTATCAATTATGATATTGTGGATAAAGCTGTAAAAGCTGTAAACAATTTCTTAGGAAAGACCGCTACAGCATAGCAACAATACCCTTTTTTCGTTCTACGAAAACCAGAAGAAAAATAAAGACAGGCCTTTGCTTCGTGCAGAGTCCTGTTTTTGTCGGTAAGCGTGGCTTACGCAAGCGTGGCTTACGCAGTAAACGCGCGGGCAGCGAAATCAGGCAGTGTTTAGCAAAAACACGTTGATTTTGCTAGAAATTCAGATAGTTCAAATTGAAATTGCGCTAAGAAAACTCTGTTATTGCAATGATTGCTTTTCACACTAGAAAAGAACTCATGAACTCCAGATCTTAAAGATTTTTCATTAACTGCTTCCACTTTGCTCCTTTCAAATCTTCGCGAGCAATCTACTAGCTTCCAATGTAATTACTTCCATTCATAAAGACTCCCTTCCCTAAAATTTACCATATTTGCCATGAAGAATAACACGCTATGGCATCACCAACAATTACCTCAAAATCAGCTATAAAGTATAAAAAAGGAAAAGTCTCTAAAACAGAGATGAAAAAGCTTTATCTCAGAATGCTCTATCCAAGATTGGTAGAAGAGAAAATGCTAATCCTCCTGAGGCAAGGGCAGATCAGTAAATGGTTTTCTGGTATTGGTCAAGAAGCCATTTCCGTGGGTGTTACTTCAGCGCTTGATAACGATGAAATTATATTTCCTATGCATCGTAATCTGGGTGTATTTACCTCCAGAGATATTCCATTGACAAGATTATTTTCGCAATGGCAGGGTAAAGCAAATGGATTTACCAAAGGGAGGGATCGTTCCTTCCATTTTGGAGCTTTAGATTATGGTATCGTAGGAATGATTTCTCACCTTGGTCCACAATTATCGTTGTCAGCAGGTGTAGCATTAGCACATAAATTGGCCAAAGAGAAAAAGATTTCTGTGGCCTTTACAGGAGAAGGTGGAACTTCTGAAGGAGAATTCCATGAAGCATTGAATGTGGCTGCAGTGTGGAAGGTGCCGGCTATATTTATAATAGAAAATAACGGTTACGGTCTATCTACAGAAACTAAAGAACAGTATGCATGTGAAAACTTAGCAGATCGTGGAATAGGTTATGGAATGAAGAGTAAGGTCATTGATGGTAATAATATTCTAGAAGTCTATCAAACCATTGCACAAATCAAAAAAGAAATCTCCAAAAAACCTGAGCCTTGGCTTATCGAATGTAAGACCTTTCGAATGAGAGGCCACGAAGAAGCTTCAGGTACCAAATATGTTCCAAAAAAGTTAATGGAGCAATGGGCTAAAAAGGATCCAATTGCCAACTTCGAACAGTACTTGCTAGGAGAAGGAATTATCGATGAAGATTATATTATTTCTTCTAGAGAGAAGCTTAAGCAGGAAATTCATGATGATGTACAGAAAGTATTCGCTGAGCCAGATGTTACAGTTGATCTTTCAACGGAGCTAGAAGATGTTTATGCTGATCATATTCAAAATGTGATATCTCCAGATTTTAACGATAGTACAGAAAAAAGATATGTAGATGCGATTGCAGATGGTATTTCAATAGCAATGGATAAGTATGATGATCTAGTACTAATGGGTCAAGATATTGCTGACTATGGTGGTGTATTTAAAATCACCGACGGATTGATGAAAAAACATGGGAAGGGTAGAGTGCGTAATACACCCATCTGTGAGAGCGCGATCGTAGGAATAGGGATGGGTTTATCTCTAAGAGGAGTAAGATCAATGGTCGAAATGCAATTCTCGGATTTCGCTACCTGTGCCTTTAATCAGATAGTTAATAACTTAGCTAAAGCCCATTACAGATGGGGACATGCACCCAATACCGTAATAAGAATGCCTTCAGGTGGTGATGTAGGTGCTGGTCCATTTCACTCTCAAAGTACCGAGGCTTGGTTTACTCATGTTCCAGGATTGAAAGTGGTGTATCCCTCCAATCCCGTGGATGCCAAAGGACTTTTATTGGCAGCTTTTGAAGATCCGAATCCGGTGTTATTTTTTGAACATAAGGCGCTCTATAGAAATATCTCGGCAGATGTGCCAAATGGATATTATACTACTGAAATTGGAAAAGCAGAACTAGTGTGTAGTGGTGAAGCATTGACTATTATAACATATGGTGCAGCAGTACATTGGGCTACCGAATTAGCAGATGCATCTGAGCATGAAATCGAAGTATTAGATCTTAGATCTTTATCACCTATTGATTATAATGCTATTGATGCTACAGTTAAGAAAACGAATCGCGTAATCATTCTTCAAGAAGATAGTATGTTCGGCGGTATAGCCGGTGATATTTCAGCATATGTATCAGAACATCTATTCGAACATCTTGATGCTCCTGTTACAAGAGTGGCAAGTCTCGATACTCCTATCCCTTTTAATAAGGCTTTAGAAGATCAATATCTACCAAAAGAAAGGTTGAGAGAAAAAGTAGATTTCATACTCAAATATTAATATTGCAACTGGTTGCTTTTTTCTTTTTGAAAGACGCCCGAGCCATGTAACATTTGTATCCCTTCGAGGGGATTGTAGGGGTGATGTATTGCATTGAGTTTTCATTGTGGAAATTTCTTACTTGTTCGACTCTATTTATTACTATAGGAGGATGCTCAGGTAAACGCTAATGAATTAAAATTCATTAGACACTAAAAGGTTCTTAATTTTAATAATCAGATGTAATTGATAATTATGAAAATGCTAAAAACAACTATATTACTATTGCTTGCTTTGTCTTCTACTTATTCTTTTGCACAAGTCAATACAGATTCCTCTCATTATCGATATTTTCTAGGTGGCGGTATAGGGTATTCCTCTCAAACAGATAAAGTAGAAGACACAAATGATGTAAACGTTGAATTCAAAAATTGGGAAATAAGTCCCAGTATGGGGATTAGAATTTCAAGAAATGTCGAAATAGGGCTCTCAATCAATTTCGAAAGGTACTTAGGTAATCAAGAATCTTCATCGAATACACTAGGTGGATCATTATTTGGCCGTTACTTTTTCTACAGTAAATCAAAATTTTCATTGAATCTTTCCGGATCTGCGGCTTTTGCGAATTACAATAACATACTGGATAATCGTCCGATTCAAGAACTTATTGAGACAGATATCAATCAATTTATATTACGTTTTGGAATAGAAGCAGAATACAAGTTCACACCAAAACTGAGAGTTCGTAGTTCATTATTTAGACTTTCTAATAACTGGTATGAAACGAAAAGCTCAAATTCTATTAATACACATGGAAACATCTTCCGAACGGAAACTATTTTCATTATAAATAGTATTGTCGTTGAGTTTTTATTCTAACTGGAAATCTAAAGATTAGAGTTTTTCAAGCTTGTTATATCAGCTCGTATGCCTTAAGTACTCATAGAATAATTTGGAGTTCACATAACCTAGAATCCAATGCATAAAAAAAGACCAACCTGTTTTCCCCTCAAGTTGATCTTCTGATTCGATTTTTAAGTATTCTTCTTAATAATCTATATACCTACCAATATGCTAATACCTTGCCAAGGGAAGGTTTCGATATAGATATCATCATTTCTTAACAAA
>CALBEE010000238.1 GCA_937927575.1 uncultured Saprospiraceae bacterium
GTAACAGTAGTGGAGAGTTGGGTCATAACATGATGGATCATCATTACGGTATGGGTGCGAGTGCTCACTTGCCAGGCTTGTTAGATAAGTATCATAAGGGTAGGAGACCGTTAGGAGGATTTTATATTCCAAGGTTTAGAAACATTGATAAGCAGAGTCAGATGAAAGATTTTCGACGTGGCTTTGGGTATCAAGGAGGAGCTGCAAGAGGCGCTAATAATGTAGAGGGAGTTTTCGGAACGGCTCTAAAAGAGAATATTTTTGAGCCAGGAGGATGGTATGTTAGCATGACTTGTTTTGGGGAGATACTTCCTCATCATGATAATAAGATGTTCCTTAATCATAATAAGAAGGATAAGCATGGAATGCCTATTATCACCTTTGATACCAAACTAAGAGAAAACGAAATAGCATTACGTAAAGATGGAGTGACTTGTGCGGAAGAGATGTTAGAAGCAGCTGGATGTAAAGATATTAATTCATACAATGAAGCGACTGCTGTAGGACAAGCCATTCACGAGATGGGAACTGCAAGGATGGGTAGTGATCCTAAGACAAGTGTTCTTAATAAGTGGAATCAGATGCATGATGTACCTAATGTTTTTGTCACCGACGGGGCATGTATGACAAGTTCTGCTACCCAAAATCCGAGTATAACTTACATGGCTTTGACGGCAAGAGCAGTGGATTATGCACATAAGCAGATTAATAATAATGTGCTATAAAAATTAATTTTCTCTTTAGATTACAAAATATTATTATTTGTATTCTTGTGATGATTAAGCAATTAGGTATCATTAATTGTAATAATCTTCTGACATTTCGACTTCATATTAATCCTTTCTTTAAAGGATAAAATACCCAATAAACACGGGGTTTTTAACGGAAATGCCTTTTGTTACGGGGAGTTTATAAGGTAAATTAGGAAAGATTTTTGCAATCGTAAAAGTGAAGAATTTTTACACCTAATAATTACCTATTATGAATAGTTTGATCTATGCCATAATATGTAGTTTGATTTTACTTTGTAACTACACTACACCGCAAAGTAAGATTGAATTTACAAACCCTTCTCTAGAAGGGGACGTTGCTTACTCGAGCACGCCTAAAGGATGGAATACCTGCAAGAAAGGTATGAACTCACCTCCCGATATCCATAATGGTACAAGACTCGTCTGGAAGAATACGCAGAAACCTGCAAGTGGTAAATCCTATGTTGGCTTAGTACTACGCCAAGATGGTGTAGTAGAACACATCGGGACCGAGTTACCAGAAAAACTAAAAAAAGGTAATCATTACGCTTTTACTGTAAAGCTGAGTATCCCAGAAATTTTCAGAGGGAAGTTGAGAAATAATCAAATTATAGAATTTACTGATCCAGTTGCATTAGAAGTATGGGGATCTAATTCTGATTGCGAATTTGGAGAGCTTTTACATACTACCGATATAATACATCATACAGATTGGAAAACGCACAAAGTGCATATCAATCCTCAAGAACAAGATTACAAGTGGATACACTTAATTCCTAGATACATAAATGACGAAGCTTATAATGCTGCACTTTTGGTAGATGGTCTTTCTTCTATCTACAAAACAGATACGCTTTATAACTTTTATCCTGAGCGCTTCAATCCAGAAGAGATTTATAAGTCAATCAAAAAAAGGAATAAGGACGCCGACGCTGCATATAGTGTGATCAATGATTTCTATATCCAAGAAATTATAAAGACTAGTGACGGTAACGCGCAACGAGTGTTATTGTATGACTTTACGATTAAAGGTGAGTACACTATCTACACGATGAATAAGCAGAAGATCAATCAAAAGAATGGCGTGAGCAAAACTTATGATTTGCGAACTAATAGATTGGTGCATCGTAAGCAATATGAAAACGGGAAAATTGTAAAGGGGAGCTTTAGTATGAATGGCTATAACTAAGTATCACAAAAACTAAACCTTAGTCTCCAACAAATCCTTCTTTTAAAGCAACCGCATTCATTCCTACCATTACTTTATTTCTGTAGGTGCGATATTTAGCAAGTGATTTTAGCGGCTCTTTGTAGATTTTGCTAGTGTCTTGATCTGTATTTATAACTATACATCTGCCACATCGTTTTACCATCTTAAAGGGGATCTTTCCAATTTTAAATTCTTCCAATTTATCTTCGAAGAATGGCTCTTTACCCTCGATTATGATGTTGGCTCTAAATCTTTCTAGCCCAATCTTGTTTTTTAATTTGGTGTTTATCTCCTTGAGAGAGTTAGTGCTTAGGACGAGGTAAGGATAGGCATCAGGATAGTTGGTGGGGTAGGTCTCATTAAACTTTCTAATGTATTTTTTTCTGTTGGTTTTGTTAACCAGCCTTACTTTGCTTTTTAACTGTTCAGAGAACCATTGATCTACTTCTGCACTGACAAGACTTGCCTTAAGTTTATCACTCCAGATGTTTACTTTTATTTTCTCGTCTAATATCAGGTCTGTTTTAAAACTGATTTTATTTGCAGGATTCTGCTTTTCATAACAAGTGACTTTACCTCTACTTACTTTAGCTGCTAAGAGTGCCATCTTTGGAAATTCTCTTTGCGTTTGGAATTTGCCATCCTGATCTACAAGCATCCATTGTCTATCATATTCAAAACCTGAAAGCGTAGCATTTGGATTTTTAATCTTCTGTCCACCTAAAGATTTAATAGGATAGATATGGTAAGACTTGACTTTAAGGTTTGACATGCACGAATATAATAAGGCTCTTTAATAAATATTATACTAATTCATATTCATTATAATTACCTCAAGGTCTTAGTCAAATAAAATGCAAGACTATGATCGATAATAACCTCATCACCAAACTGTAAAGATTCACCATTTCTTACGATTCCAGTCCCAAGAGGAATATAACCGCGATTAATATAAAGTATCTGAGCAGGTCCGTAATCCGCAAAAACACCAAAGCCAATCCCAGCATGTGTTGAAGTCTTTGATATTCTAAGTTCTGCTTCATCCATAAGTTTGGAGCCAATCCCTAATCTTTGAAATTTCTTCAGCACATTGAAGTCTGAGATTTCAGGAATATTTTTATCTGAGAATGGTTTGTATTCTGGGTTCCAACTTATTGTTAGGTATCCCGCAAACTCGTTATTCACCATAGCGATGATTATGTCTCTTTCATTTTTGCTTTGATGACTTAAGTATCGCTTGTATAGCTCGACAGTTTTATCATTACTCCCTTGTGCTTTGAAAGCATCACTAATAATTTGGCAATCTGCAGCTTCTATTTTCCTTAAGACTATTTGATTCGACATTTAAAATCAAAAGTAGAAAACGAATATGAATGAGAATATAAAAATTAGATCAACCGCTTAAAATTATCGAAGAATAGAATCATGCTTTCTGTTTATGGCCAATCGAATTAATTGATTACCAATTTGTATTGTTCGACTGCCTTCTTATGATGAGCTTTAATTATTTTATTAAAACATCTCACTGTGTAATTTCAGAGCCCCAAGTTATACTTGTGATTTTCCATTCACCACTGACCTTATGCAGAGTTAGCAGTTTGTAATGGTGCCCTCCTGAATTTTCGGCTAGTCGCAGTCTAACTAAGGCGAGGTTAACATAAATTTCAATACTTAATAACTCCTCTTTATAACTTGTATCTGAATCATCTGAATCCAAGTCAAAAACCATCTCACCATATTCTCCATCCCTGCCGACATACCGATATGCTCCCTTCTCGTGCATGGATAGTTTTTTATGCTTAATGCTTCCAGTGTGATCCCCAATGAAAAAGTTTTTAGTTGTATTAATAATAGCTTGACGATCAGAGAAATCTGTTTCTTCCACTGTTGTTTTTAAACTGTCGCCTGAGTTTTGTGAGTATAAACATGAAGAGAACAGGCAAAGAATAGCAAAGGCTAAGCATGAATTTGATAGGGACATTACTAGAGTTTATATTGATTAATAAATTACTTGCTATCAAATTATCAAAGTATAGTTGATTCTAAATAGATTAAATAGGTGTTTGCTTATCATTAACATCTGCATTTTGTCATATGATTATGTTGAGATGCTAAAGATTAATTGATTTAACCTTTATGATCAATAGTGGATAAGTAGTAAGGATGAGAAAAAAAACAAGATCAATCGATTTGAAAGATCGAGAGATAGAAAATCATGCTTCCAGTTTATAGCCAATTCCCTTAATGGTTTTGATTAACTTCTTACCCACCTTGTTACGAAGCTTACTGATATGTACATCCATAGTCCTAGTACCGACTATGATATCAATGCCCCAAACTTTTTTCTGGATTTGATTTCGGAGTAAGACCTTGCCAGGCTTTGAAGCTAGTAACCAAAGAATTTCAAATTCTTTTTTGGAAAGTTCTAATTCCTCACCTTCTTTAAAAACTTGGTAACTACCTCTATCTAACTTCAAGGTATCGACTTCGATAACCTGATTATCTTCTTTTGTGTTAAGATCAGGATGTCTTCTGATCAGTGCCTTGATATGACTAGTTAGCAATCTGAGCGAGATAGGTTTATAGAGGTAATCATCAGCCCCTGCTTCTAATGCCGCTACCTCTGCAAACTCCTCTGTGGTAGCTGATAAGAAGCTGATCAATACATTTTGTAAATCTCTATTCTCTCTGAGTCTTCTACAAGTCTCCACACCATCTATCCCTGGCATCATAAGATCTAATAGAATGATATGAGGTTCAAATTCTACGGCCTTCTCCAAAGCATCTTCTCCATTAAGCGAACTCGCGATCTGATAACCTTCCTTCTCTAAATTATACTGTAAGAACTCAATGATATCAGGTTCATCATCGACTAATAATATTCTACAGCTTGTATCAGACATCTTTGGAGTTTATGAAAGTTGGAAGATGAATTAAAACATTATTTGGCATTTAGCTCCGATAACAAATAATCATTTAATGGAGCCATCTGCAAGGTAAAGAAACCAATGTAAACTCTGTGTAAAGTATACATGATAAATTTTACATATAGATAAACGTGGCTTCACATTATCATAAGGGTGCGAACATACATTTGTAATAGAAATGGATAACCAAATAATATTCAAACCTAATATGAGAATCTTTAAGATAAACCTTATTTGTCTACTTGTAGGAATGTTCCTTATTTCTTCATGTGGAGACACTTCCAACGATTGTGCAGACAATCAAACCTGCCAGCCAGGATTTATTCAAACACAAGATTGTAACTGTGTACAAGATCCAAGCACAATTATACCTCATCCTTGTCCTGATCTTACTTGCCCTTCACCTCAAGTGGTAGGATTAGAAAACGGTACTTGTAGATGTATAGACCCAGCAGCTTGTCCTGGTGTTACTTGTGCAGATGGTGAAATATTGAATGCAGATTGTCAATGTATGCCTGCACCAGGATCAGAGGTAATCTCTGGTAATATCACAAGTGATGTTACTTGGACATCTAACATTGTATATACACTAGGTACAAGAGTATCTGTAGAGAACGGGGCTACACTTACTATAGAACCAGGTACGATTATAAAAGGTGCCACCGGAGCTGGTACGCTTGCATCAGCACTTGTCATTGCAAGAGGTGCAAAAATCATAGCAGAAGGAACTGCAGAACAACCTATCATATTTACCTCTCTACTAGATGACATACAAGTAGGACAGACTAGAGGATCAAACCTTGATGAGCAAGAAGTAGGACTCTGGGGAGGATTACTAATACTTGGTTATGCACCTATCTCAGTAGAAGGTGATGGTGATCAAGTACAGATAGAAGGGATACCTGCAGATGATATTAACGGTCTCTATGGAGGTACTGATCCAGCCGATAACTCTGGTATACTTAAGTATGTATCGGTAAGACATGGTGGAGCTGTCATTGGAGCAGACAATGAGATCAATGGGATTACACTAGGGGGAGTTGGTTCAGGTACAGTTATAGATCATGTAGAGGTAGTAGCTAACAAAGACGATGGCATAGAATTATTCGGAGGTACGGTGAATATTACCAATGCGCTAGTATGGGCAGCGGACGACGATGCTTTGGATATAGATCAAGCATACTCAGGTACAGTGGATAATGCAGTAGTCATAGCATTCGGAGGAACAGATCATGGATTGGAGATTGATGGTCCAGAGGGATCTGGGTCAGGTGCATTTACAATTTCAAATTTAACGGTAAAAGGAGTGGATGATGAATTGGGACAATATAGAGATGGAGCGACTGGAACTACTTCCAATGCTTACTTCTTCGGTTTTACAACTATAGCAGATGGAGAGGGTGATCTTTCACTAGATGATAATACGACTTTGGATGGATTAACTTTCTCAGGGATAGAAGTGGTATTGCCTGCAGATGCAACCAGTATAGACGAGGTACTTAAGAATGGAATAGAAGGATCAGTGGTAACAGAAGGAGCCAATACAGTAGGAGCAGATACATCAGTTTTCGGTTGGACATTTGCAAGTCAGGCTGGTGCACTTAACTTTTAATTGAATAAAATAATTGATAATAAAAACCTAAAGGAGAGATTGATAAGTTCTCCTTCTTATAAAAAGTAAAAAATTTTGTTGTGATAAAAAATGTTTTAAACTTAATGCTACTTGTTCTAATAGGCACAAGTAGTTTCGCTCAAGGCACCATAAGAGGTGTTATCTATGATGATGGTCTTGGCGAAACCATACCATTTGCTAATGTATATGTAATAGAAACCAAAACGGGAACTACCTCAGATCTTGACGGGACCTTCACCTATGATCTAGATGCAGGAGTCTACAGCGTAGAGTTTTCTTACTTAGGGTATGCAGATGTACTTGTCTCAGAGATCGAGATTAAAGATGGAGAGGTCACCATAGTAGATGTAAGAATGAAAGAAGAGGGTGAAGTCATGGATGAGATTGTAGTAACGGCTAAGCAAATCAGAAATACGGAAGCTGCTGTTCTTACCCTACAAAGAAAATCTGCAAATCTTCTAGATGGTATTTCGTCTCAGACTTTTAAAAAGATCGGAGACAGCGATGCTGGTTCTGCCATTAGAAGGGTGACAGGTGTGTCAGTGCAAGGAGGTAAGTATGTATTTGTAAGAGGTCTAGGAGATAGATATACAAAATCTATCCTTAACGGCATGGACATACCAGGCCTTGATCCAGATAGGAATACACTTCAGATGGATATCTTTCCAACTAATTTGATAGATAATATCTTGGTAGTAAAGTCATTCACGCCTGATCTTCCGGGAGATTTTACTGGAGGAGTTGTAGATATCATCACCAAAGATTTTCCAGAAGAGAGAGTATCTAATATATCTCTGGGCATGACTTATAACCCTGGTATGCATTTCAATAAAAATGCGATTTCTCACCCAGGAAGCTCAACTGATTTCTTAGGCTTTGATAATGGGGCAAGAAAAAATCCAATCTATGATCACTGGGTGATTCCAAGTCCTGCAGAAAGAAGTGCTGGATTGACAGGTATTACAGAACTCTTTTCTAATAACTGGGCAGCTCAGAGAGCAACAAGCACACCTAACTATAACTTTGCATTCTCAACGGGGAATCAGATCAATAAAGAGAAAGTTACATTTGGTTACAATGTAGCCGTAAACTATAGAAATGAGACTACTTACTTCGATGATGTAGAGTATAACATCTTCTTGAAAGCTGATGAATCAGATGTGTTTGATCTTGAAGCTAATAGAAAACAACAAGGTGAACTAGGCTCTAACAATGTGTTGCTTACAGGAATGTTAGGTGGTGCCATGAAGTTCAAGAATCACAAGATATCTCTATCGATGTTGAGAATAAATAATGGAGAATCTAAAACTGGTTTCTTCAATCAAGAAAGTTTCTTGTCTGCAGTTAACACCATCCAAAGAGACAACTTAGAATATACAGAGAGAGCTATAAGCAATGTACTTCTCAAAGGAAAGCATTCTTTCTCTGATGGTAATTTCGAAATTGATTGGAAGCTTTCACCAACTTATTCTCAAATCGGAGATAAAGATGTAAGAGTTGCACCATTCAGAACGGAGGTAAACAATGACAATACCACTTACTCGATTGAGCCTTCAGAAGGAGCAGCACCGATTAGGATTTGGAGAGATCTAAGTGAAGTAAACTATTCTGGAAGAGTAGACTTGACTAACAAGATTGATAGAGAAGGAAAGCTTTTCAAATTGAAGTATGGAGCGAGTGGCGTATTGAAAGATAGATCTTACGGTATTCAAAACTATCAGTTTGATATCCAGAGAGCTGATGATATTACCTTCACAGGCGATGCTAACGAGGTCCTTCAAACTGAAAATGTCTGGACACCTCAATCTAGAACTGGAGTATTCGTATTTGGTAATTCAGAACCTGCTAACCAATATGAAGCAACTCAGTCTACCTTAGGATTTTACGGAATGGGAGAGGTGCCAGTTACAGAGAAGCTAAAGTTCATCGGTGGATTAAGAGTAGAGAACTTCATTCATAAGTACACAGGTCAGAATAACTTAGGTACAATCATCTATAATGAAGAAGAATTACTTAATAACTGGTCTTTACTACCAGCAGCTAACTTCATCTATGCTATAGATGATCAGACGAATATTAGAACGTCTTTCTCTCAGACCGTAGCAAGACCATCATTCAAGGAGTTGTCATTAGCTCAGATCTATGATGCCATTACAGATAGATTCTTCATTGGAAATGATGAGTTAGTACAAACTAATATTTCTAACTATGACCTTAGGATAGAGAAGTATCTTCCTGGAGGCCAGATGTTTGCTTTGAGTGGATTCTACAAAGCATTCGAAAATCCGATTGAGATCGTAGCATTTAGTGATGCAGCTCCATCTGATGTAACACCACGAAACGTAGGTAATGCAGAAGTCTTAGGAGTAGAGCTAGAAGTAAGAAAGAATCTATCATTCTTAGGTGAGAGTTATTCGCCATTTAGCTTAGGAACTAACGTTACCCTAGTGCAGTCATCAGTTACCCAAGACAAATCTGCAGGCGGTGAATATGATTCTAGAGTTAGAACGGCAAGAGTAGGAGAAGAGATAAATGACACAAGACAGATGCAAGGACAGTCACCTTACATCGTTAATAGTTTCTTTAGCTATACCAATAGAGAAAGTGGAGTAGAAGCTAACCTTAGCTACAATGTACAAGGCAAGAGATTGGCAATTGTTGGTGTAGCAGGTAATCCAGATGTGTATGAGCAGCCATTTCATTCAATAAATTTTAAGCTATCTAAGAGCTTAGGAGCAGATAGCAGAATGAATGTTAGTCTAGGAGCAATAAACCTCTTAGGATCAAAGAGACTGCTTGAGTATGAGGCATTCAATACAGAGAATCAGACTTATTCTAGGTTTAATCCTGGTAGAGCATTCAGCTTTAGCTTCGGATATAAATTATAGGATAAAGAATAATGAGAATGGGACTTTAAGTTCTACAAGAATTATCTATCACAACAGAAGAGGGTACTTAAGCAATTAGGTATCCTCTTTTTTTTTTGTGGTGGATTACCATTAGTAATGCTGGGCTACCAAGGTACAGGCACACCAGTAGGAAGAATTATTAGTTCTCAAGGTAATGGGATGCAAGGCTGGCCAGGCGAGGTAAATCAATTTTATAGAGAAGGGTCCCACACAAATTCTACACTAATTTTACGATTAGCAGATAGATCTGATGCTACTAATTCTTTTAATATTAGTATTTCTCGAGTTGGATTTAGATGTGTGAGAATTGTAGATTAGAAATTGAATCTTATGAAAATAATCTTTTGTACATTTTTTTAATCGGAAGGGAAAGTAGTTATAATAAAAAATGGGAAAGGCATTAAGCCATTCCCATTTTTTATATCTCGTAAAGATTAGAAAGTTAACCAATGATTAATTGGCCATCTCTTTCAATTTCTTTAGTGGACGTACCTTTACAGTAATTGATGCAGGCTTAGCCTTGAACATTACCTCTTCCTTAGTGAATGGGTTGATTCCCTTACGAGCTTTTTTAGCAGGCTTCTTAACTGTCTGAATTTTCATCAAACCAGGAAGAACAAATTCTCCTACAGATTTTTTATTAATGTGTAACTGGATTATATCAGTCAAAGATTCGATTACACCGTCTACTTGTTTTTTTGTTAGCTCATTTTCTTCAGCGATTTGAGCTACAATTTGAGTCTTCGTGAATTTTGCGTCTAATGTTTTTCTTTTAGCCATGTTTAGCCGTATTTATTTTCGTTATTAGAAAAGAGTAAGTGAACAATAATTTGTGTCACTACACTTGATGTTAGTAGGCAAAAATATGTTTTATATATGAAAATAGCTAATATGTAAAAATAAATTGTAAAAGAGTCTCCATTTTGCCTACGACCTCATATGTAACTAAATGGTCCAATCCATCTAATCCTTCCTTCAGTACCCATAAAGGCACCCTCAATGTAAATTTAATGTAAACTAATAGTTAAGTTAACATTAGCTATCCTCCGTAAAATATCCGATATTTAAGATAACACAGACAGAGTAATTCATATATGTCTGATTATTAGTGATTTACGGAGCAAACATATTATTTACATTACTTATGACCTTGTGGTCAATTGCACTCCCTACTTATTCTAATACTTCTTCGATTAGTAGTTTGATTATCCCAGAGTCTCTGTCTTTTGAGATGGTAGATGGGTTGATGGTACTAAAAGTGCCTAATGGTTCAGCGTCACAGCAATTTTTGTTTGATACAGGAGCGGAAGAGATAATCATCAATCAAAAGGTTGATCAAGGTTCTTTTGAGATTTTAAGTGTAAATCGTAGCCTTAAAGCAGATCAAATTAGTATCAACCATCTTGAGTTAGGGAGTACTGTGCTTAATTCACTAGATGCATGGGCAGTTGATCTTGGGTTTTTAGAAACGCAGATTGGACAACAGTTAGATGGCATTATAGGAGCTCAGCTATTAGTTGATAACTCTGTTATGATTGATTACGAAACCAGCACAGTTACTTTCGTGCCGCACGGTGCTAACTTCTCAACAATAGGAAAAAACTTTAATGTAGTTGCTTTAGACTATAAGCAAGATCAATATGATCTGCCAGTAATAGATATCACTTTAGAAGGAAAGCCACTAAAACTAGGATTTGATACAGGTGCTAATATTTGTGTGTTCGACCAAAAGCATAGAACCCTTCTATCTTCTAACACTACTTCTAAACCTGACTATTTTTCATTATCAAAGTTACACATTCAGCAATGTAAGCTTAACAATGTCCCTTATCTGTTAGAGGATTTTGGTGAACTAAATAAAAATAGAACGCAAAAAATCGACGGCCTAATCAGTGCAGACGCACTATCTACTGAGAAGATCTTTATTGATTCTGAAAGAAGAAAAATATTCCTTCTTTGGAATAAAAGTGTTTAGTAGGAAGACTACCATTTGGATACCTTCTCATTAATTTAATACTCCCTACAATCTAATTTTACATTCTCTTAAGATTAGCTTTTTACATTTGATTCATATCAATAGCAATTGTACCGTTTAGGTTTTGCTGATATCAAAGAATTTTAGGCCAGAAGTAAAGAGTTAAATTTTGGACAATTGAGGCTCTTGTACGTCTGGTCTTTTTATTTAATGTCTAGTAATCTAAGAATTTACATTGTCTTA
>CALBEE010000239.1 GCA_937927575.1 uncultured Saprospiraceae bacterium
GGCGCATTTTCTTTAGGAGATGGAACCTCAGATAGAACCTATCATCGTGGGGACGATCCTAATGCGAGCTACATTGTAGATAGCGAAATGACGATGACGAGAGGAAATACAGCTACAGATTTTGATGGAGGAAGTGCTAGTTATTCTGGTGATGTACCGGCGGATTTTCCTAAGGGATATGCTAGTTTCATTTGTATGAAATATCTCTTGACTCAACAACAATATGTCGATTTTTTGAATTGCTTGCCTAGAAATGCTCAAGATGCAAGAACTGCTTCTGATCTCAGTGGAACAACGGTAACCAATAATTTTGTGATGCGAAATTCTGCTTCGCCAGGTTATGGAAATGGTATTAGCTGCTCTAATGATATTGGAACTGGAAACATTACATTTTTCTGCGATCTGGATAATGATGGCATACCAAATGAAGAGAATGATGGTCAACATAAAATCGCTGGTTATCTGACTAATGCAGATATTTATGCCTATTTAGATTGGGCAGGTTTGGCACCTATGACAAGCCTTCAATATGAGAAAGCTTGTAGAGGAACTTTATCCGCAGTAGCTGAAGAGTACGCTTGGGGTTCTACATTAGAAAACGCCGCTTCCACCGTAATTGATAATGGTACTGGTCAAGAAAAATTTGCCAACTCTGGAATTGATGGTGGTATTATTGGACCTGTGGCAAATATAGGCAGAGTAGGTATGAATGCTCCTGCTAATAATAGTTCTAGGGAATTGGCTAATGCATCCTATTATGGAATTATAGGTTTTTCTGGAAGAGCAAATAATCCAGTAATACCAATGGGCGAAAATTACACTGGACAACAAGGTGATGGTATACTGACCATTGATGGAAATGCTGATTTCATGGATATAGAAATCCCACTTCAAAACAAAAGTTACTCACTAACTTCAGGAAGAGGAAGGGTTTCTTCGTTCAATGGAATTATACTTTCTACTTCTCCAAGAAGTACTAATAATTCATTAAGAGGAATATGGTATATCGTACTTTAAAAAAGCTTGTCTTATCGCTAATAGTGATATACTCAAGTAACGCTTGTTTTGCACAACCTCTCCACATTTTTGAAGGAGGAGATAACTCTGGATACGCTTCTTTAGAAAATACTCCAAGTGATCCGCATCTATTTCAAGGAGGTGATCTTTCTGGATATGGAATAGTTACAAAAGTAACTAACGACAAACATTTATTTGAAGGTGGCGACTTGTCCGGATACGGAATGTTTACACTCATGACTAATGATAAATATTTATTTGAAGGTGGTGACTTGTCCGGGTATTCTTTTTACGAACATACACACAACAGCAAACATCTATTCGAAGGAGGAGATCGATCTGGTTACAGTTATATCTATCACCTCGAACCATTTATCTGGACCGGAGCTATAGGACAATCATGGACTGTGCCTGGAAATTGGAATTTTAATTTAGTACCAGGTATTAGAAGAAAAACGATCATTCCTGTAGTAGACGCTGGAAATTTTTATCCACATATTAATGCTGGACTTTTTGCCATTGGATCGAATCCAAATAATGGTTTGTATAAGAGTGGAGAACTTTGGATTCAAGAAGGTGCACTATTAGTGACAAGAGTTAATTGTAGGGTAGAAAATTTTGGCTTAATTACTATCGATGGGGAGATGAATATTAAAAGAGATGCCGATAATGCATTTAAGAATTTTGAAGAAGGAAGAATTATCGTAAATAATTTAGGACTATTTACGTTTGACGATTAATTACTTTTGGTCTACCCTCTCAACTTTCGACTAAGATCCCAAAGTACTACTCCAGTACATACTGAAACATTCAACGAATGCTTCGTACCGTATTGTGGAATTTCGATTGCAATGTCAGTAAGATTTAATGCTTCATCAGAGACACCGTCTACTTCGTTGCCCATGACAATGGCAATTTTTTGGCCATTTTTCACCTCCCAATCCAAAAGAGATTTTGAACTATCAGTTTGTTCGATAGAAACAATTTGATAGCACTCTTTTTTAAGTCGTATCAAAGTATCAGAGACTTCTTCTACATGAACCCAATCTACAGAAGAAGTAGCACCGATTGCCGTTTTGGTGATTTCTCTAGAAGGTGGCTTAGCGGTAATGCCTACTAATATGATCTGCTCGATGGCAAAAGCATCCGCAGTTCTAAACACTGAGCCTACATTCATGGCAGATCTGATATTATCTAAAACCACAACTACAGGAATTTTGATAGAGGCTTTATAAGCCTCTACATCCATCCTATTCAGTTCTTGTAATTTTAGTTTTCTCAATCTATCTATTTTCCGAGTTTAGCAGCCACCGCAGCTTTTACAAATGAGACAAAAAGAGGATGCGGATTTTCGACAGTACTCTTAAGCTCTGGATGATATTGTACTCCTATAAAAAATGGATGATCTTCTAATTCGACTACTTCCACTAGGCCTGTTTGAGGATTAATTCCAGTGGCTTTAAGACCTGCTTGATTGATCTGTTCGAGATATTCATTATTAAATTCATAGCGGTGACGATGTCTCTCCGAGATATTCGTTTTACCATATGCTTTAGCCACTTTAGATCCTTTGGCTAGCTTACAATCAAAAGCGCCTAATCTCATCGTTCCACCCATTAGTTTTATTCCGATTTGATCTGGCATGAGGTGAATGACAGGATTCTTAGATTTAGGATTAACTTCTTCAGACGCGGCATCTTTGATCTTAAGTACATTTTTAGCGAATTCTACCACTGCACATTGCATACCTAAACAGATTCCAAAAAATGGAATATTGTTTTCTCTGATATACTTTATTGCCTGTAACTTTCCACTGATGCCTCTCTCTCCAAATCCTGGCGCTATCAAGACTCCATCCATTCTACTTAGTATATCTGTTACAGTAGCTTTATCCAATGCCTCAGAGTGGATGGGATGTACATTTACTTTACATTCATTTATCGATCCTGCATGAATAAAGGCTTCATAAATCGACTTGTAAGCATCTTGTAATTCATTATATTTTCCTACAAGTGCGATATTAATTTCTGTAGTAGGATTTTTAAGATTGCCTAAGAACTCTTTCCAAGCCTCTAAGTCCGGGGTCTTATTCGCCTTTAATTTGAGTTTCTTGATTACCGTTTTATCCAATTTTTCTTTAAGCATCAACAAAGGGACATCATAAATAGTATCTGCATCTAAAGCTTCGATTACCGACTTTACATCTACATTACAGAAAAGTGATATTTTTTCTCTGATCTCTTGGCTAAGTGGATGTTCAGTACGACATACCAAGATATCTGGTTGAATTCCTTGTTGTAATAATTCTTTAACAGAATGCTGTGTTGGTTTCGTCTTTAGTTCTTTGGCAGCTCGTAGATATGGTATCAACGTAAGGTGTATCACCATACATTTTTCTGATCCAAGATCTCTTCGCATCTGACGAATGGCTTCCAAAAAAGGTAACGACTCTATATCACCTGCAGTACCGCCAATCTCAGTGATGACTACATCATACTTATTTTTTTCACCAATAATCGTAACCCGTCTTTTGATCTCATCAGTGATATGCGGTATCACTTGCACTGTTTTCCCTAAATAGTCTCCAGCTCTTTCCTTATTTATGACTGCTTGATAGATACGTCCGGTAGTGATATTATTAGCCTGCGAGGTAGGTACATTAAGAAAACGCTCATAATGACCTAAATCCAAATCTGTCTCAGCACCATCATCAGTTACATAGCATTCTCCATGTTCGTAAGGGTTGAGCGTACCTGGGTCTATATTGATATAAGGATCAAATTTCTGAATGGCCACAGATAAACCTCTGGCTTGTAACAATTTAGCTAAAGATGCGGAAATGATTCCTTTACCCAAAGAAGAGGTAACACCACCCGTAACGAAGATATATTTTGTCATGTCTATGCTTTAAGATCTTTCCTAACGTGCAATCATTAGGCAGAATTTTACTGCAAAATTGCTATTAGATGGAAATTTCATTACGGATGACAAAGGTAGGCTAATTAAGTAAAAGTGAAAGTCTCAGACTAAGTATTATTTAATATAAGCTAAGATTTATAGGACCTTATCCGTATACCAAAATATATCTTGTTTGAATAATGTCATTAGTCTACTATATTTCCCAATAAGACCGTAATTAAACTCAGAGTATAGCTTCCAATATTTATATTTGTTTATCCGTTAAATTGATATTCAAACAAGCAATCTAGATGAATACTATAATTGAAAAGAATGCAACAGAAGAGGCGATAGAAATAGTAACACCAAATGCAGAAGATCTATCTATCAATGTCAACATTCCTAATAAACTCGTAAGATCTCTTTCTAAATATACCAAGCCTAAAACAGGTGTGGCGGTGAGACAAATGTTTAACTCATTCCTACCCTTTCTAGCTTTATGGATTCTCATGTATCTTTCCCTAGATTACAGCGTATTCATTACGTTTGGTCTTGGTATGGTGAATGCATTCTTTTTAGTTAGAATATTTATCATACAGCATGACTGCGGACATAGATCTTTCCTCAAAAACAATACTGCTAGAAATGTGATTGGCTTTATTTGTAGTATGGTGAGTATGATTCCTTATAAATATTGGGCTAAATCTCATCATGTACATCATGCTAATAATGGTATGCTAGAGATAAGAGACATTGGAGATATCAATACTCTGACTGTAAAAGAATATATGGCTTTATCTAAATGGGGACGATTTAAGTACAAGGTATATAGATCTGCACCAGTGATGTTTGTGTTGGGACCACTTTATTACATATTAATACACAATAGATTACCCCTTATCAATCTTGCTCAATTTAAGAAAGTAAAGAAGACTTTGATTTGGAATAATTTGGCCTTGATAGGATTATTCACCGTATTAGTTCTTTCTCTTAATTGGTGGAAATTTATGGTGACTCACGCAGCAGTAATGGTTCCTTTTGCGGTGATAGCGATATGGTTCTTCTACGTTCAACATCAACATGAAGAAGCTTATAAAGAATGGAAAGACAAATGGGATTATGTGACATCAGCATTAAGGGGAAGTTCTTATTATAAAGTACCAAGAATTTTCAATTGGCTTACTGGAAATATTGGAATCCACCACGTACACCATCTTAATCCTGCTATACCTAATTATAATCTCAAACAATGTATCACTGAAAATCCTTGGCTTAATAAATACACAACGGTAATGGGATTTTGGGAGAGTCTCAAATTGGCTTCTAATAAACTATGGGATGAGAAAAGTAAGCGCATGATAACGTTTAAAGAATTTAAATTGATAGAGCAAATGGGGATGGCCGCATAGTCACATCAAAGTCATAAAAAAAAATACGAAAGCAGTAAATCCTTCATTGGATTTGCTGCTTTTCTCGTTTTGCTAGATGTAAAACTAGTAATCAACATCAAGTACTTTTTTAAATTGATTCTATATAGAATTAAATTAAATCTTATTATGGCATACAATACAGTATGTTAAATCTGATCATACAGTATGGGTATATGAGACAATAGTTTATCTTACGGATAGACAACAAAACTATTAGAAGGCCTTATGCATTACAATTCCATAATTCTGGTCATAATTATCTTAGGATTCAATTGTATATCACTCCACGCCCAAAATGTGAACTTTACTGATTCGAATTTCAAGAATCTTCTCTTAGAGAATCCAAGCATAAATACGAATGGCAATAATGAAATTTCATATTCGGAAGCACTCGACTACGAAGGTAGTATTAACATTGGATACGACTCATTAATCTATGATCTGACAGGAATCAATGAATTTAAAAATATTGTTTCCATAACATGCAACAGTACGATAATTGATCAAATAGAATTATCTGATCTACCAAAATTGTATTCCTTACATATCAATTCATTAGGAAATCTCAGTTCGTTATCTTTGTCTGGAGTACCAAGTTTAATGATATTAAGTATCTCTAATAACAACCTTACTTCTTTAGATAATGTTTCTGCACCTAGCATTACAAGACTTAATTGCGACAATAACAATCTAAACTATTTAGATCTCAAAAAATTTCCTCAACTAAGTTATTGTGGCGCATATAAAAATGAAATTACCGAAATAGATTTATCTGAATCTACGCTCCTAGAATCTCTCAACATTCATCAAAATGAAATTTCTACTATAAATCTTAGTGAACTCCCAACCATAGAGTATGTAGACCTTTCTGACAATTTGATTACAACCTTTACACTTGAAGGAAAAGAGACAATCAAATATGTTACATTAAATAATAACCCAGTTGTAGAAATCGCTCTTAAAGATTTACCAAATTTTTATAGTTTTGGCTTCGGTGGCAGTTTAAATACACTTGAAAGTCTTACTCTAGAAAACTTAGGTATTTTTTCTTCTCTAAATATCAGCGGATCTCAACTCACTTATGCCAATCTTTCTAATCTCCCCAAACTGAATCAACTCACACTTCAAGCTGGAAATTTAGTAGAGCTTTATCTAAATAATTTTCCATTACTAAAAAACATCAACTGTGCTAGCAATCAACTAAATACATTACAACTTAGTAATCTTCCGAACGTAGAAAGCATAGATGTATACAACAATCTATTAGAAAACATATCACTTACTAACATACCAGAACTAAACAGACTAATTATAGGCAAAAATATATTTAGTGAAATAAATCTAGATCTATATCCAAAACTAAGCTTCTTAAATGCAAATGATAATATTATGCAAGATATCACTATCTCCGCAGGACATAATATTCAATCTTTATTTTTAGACAACAATAATCTGACAAATGTAGAATTTAAAAATTTACCTAACCTTACAAGCATCTCATTGAATGATAACACACTAAATAAAGTAAAACTCCTCAACCTACCTAAATATGGTGTAGCGAATGGCCTCCAAAATATAGATTCGGACACTCTAGAAGTAATTAATATATTAAGTATTGAAAGCGATACAAGAATTCGAATTTCACCAGATACAAAGGTGCTAGAGTTATCCGAATTAGATAACTTAAAAAGATTCGAATTACAAAGCAACTCTTATAGCATATCCGATATAATACTACATGATATTCCTCGTTTAAAAGAAATAAAAACAACATCTTTTGACTCGCTAAAGTTAATAGAAATTTCAATGGTGGATAGCTTAGAATTTTTCGATTGTCGTCGAAATGAAAATCTAACTGAAATAGATCTCAAAAATCTACCTAATCTCAAAGAGATAAATGTATCTAACAATAATTTGGAAAGGCTAACATTAGAAGAAACTATATCTGTAGAAGCTCTAAATTGCGGCGGCAACAATTTATCAGTTTTAGATTTAAGTAACTTGACAAATCTAATTTACCTAAACTGCGCTTTCAACAACATAAACAGCTTAGATTTCACACCTACTACAGCACTAAATAATTTAATATGTCATGAAAACAACTTGACAGCTCTAGATATCAATAACAATCTAGAATTGAGATCAATATCCTGCCACACCAATAATATACAAAACGCTACAATAGATAACTTACCTTATTTATCATATCTAGATATTAGTAACAATGACCTCTCAAACATAGTTATAAAAAACCTAGACAGTCTTGCAATTTTAGGCATTTCGAATATAGATCAAGGCAAAACACAAATTTCAAATCTAGGTAATATAGAATCCTTAACTGTATCCGCTCAAATAGATTCGGATCTGACCATTGACAACCTACCTTCACTAACAGAGTTTACATTAATAGATAATTCAATTAACAACTTACATCTAAGCAGAGTGCCTATAAAATATTATTTATCCGCTTTTCAAAACGACACAAAAAATATAAGGCTCCGTAATCTAGATAGCTTAATTATTTTCCAAGCTAATTTTGCGAATTTGAGAACTATAGAACTTCTTGACCTTCCGAATCTAGAAAATATTACTTTACTCTCTACTAATACGCAACATATAGAACTTAATAGCTTGCCAAAGCTAGAAACTATCCTCATGACATGGACCAATATTGAAGATGTTATTTTGGATGAGTTACCTAGTCTAAAAAATTTAATGTTAGACCAAAATCCCAATTTAGACATCGTAGATGTATGCAATGTTCCAAGCCTTGAATTACTTACCGCTGTAGGGACACGATCATCTAAAATATACCTCACTAATGGCACACAATTAAAAACATTCAATATTGCACCTAACTACGAAAATCTTCAATTCGTTTGTGTTGATCCAATGGAAGTTGAATTCATTGATTCCGTTTCACTATTCCCAACCAATCTAATTATAACTGAATGCCCAGATTGCAGCCAAGGCAACCTTGATATAGATAATGATGGATTTCATACTTTTGAAGATTGCGACGACAACAACTCCAACATTAATCCAGATCAAATTGAAGAGCCATATAACGGAATTGATGATGACTGCAACGCCTCGACGCAGGATGACGATTTAGACCAAGATGGTTATCTACTTAGCGAAGATTGCAATGATACTAATCCTAATATAAATCCAGAAGCTCAAGAAATTCCTAATAATGATGTAGATGAAGATTGTAATGGCTCAGATCTTGTTACAAGTATTTACGAACTGTCTAATTCAACAATAAAAATATATCCAAATCCAACTTCAGATGCCATTAATATCGAAGTAAATGAGAATCTCAATTATATAGTTACACTTTATGGCATAGACGGAAAATCCAAGCAGTTTCTTAGAAATACTAATAAAATCAATATAGAAAATCATACCGCAGGAATATATCTACTTGAAATTACAAGTCTTTCGGATGGCAAGAGTGTCTATGAAACAATACAAATAATTCACTAAAAGAAAGACAGCGAATAGAGGATTTACTATTCGCTGTTTTCACCATTCATACTTACGGTACAATAATTCTAACTCTGCGCAGTGTAGAAAAATTCTTCTCTTATAATTTTTCCATCTTTTACTTGGTAGACACAAACTTCATCCATATCAATCGCCATTGGCATTCCCTTTAGTTGGACATTCATATACATACCACAGGTAAAGAAATTCTCTGCTACAATTGGATCACTAATTACGCTCTTATTCATTTTCTCAATTTTGCTTTCAAATTTCTTCCCTTTTTCTGCTATAGCTGCTAATCCTTTAACGATACGATCTGGCGCTCCTTCGGCTTCTACCGATACTATATCTTCGGAGTATAATTCTGAAACTGCTTGTCCATAATTTCCTTCTCTACATAAGGCTACTAATCTGTTGGCTACTTCTTGCGTTGTCATATTTTATATTTTTTTAAAGATTTTAAGATATCATCTACCCTCTTAATAAATGATAAGACAATATTACAACGGCCCAATGACAACCCTATGTCAGTAGGAAATGAAGAGCTCAAAAAATTAATGATAATGTTTGTATAGTCTTTCTGTTAAAGACTGCATAAGATCTATTAATTCTACAGGCGCTAAGACAGTAGCTTGATCACCAAATTGCAATAACCATCTCGCTACAAAATCTAACGAAGTATTGAGAAACTTCATTTGCACTTCATCCTCCCTTACGATTTGATCTATAAATCCAAAATAGTATTTTCTCTTTTCTGCATATTCTAGCAAAGAAAATTTAAAAACGATTTCAATAGTATGAAAACGTTTATCTTCTTTCCAAGAGGCATCTTGACGATCGATATACTCCTGAAGGCTTATATGCTCAGTATTGAAGACTTGATCTAAAACACGTAAGTCAACTATTCGATTTACTTTAAAGGTGCGATAGTCTTTTCTGGCAAGACAAAAGGCAATCAAATACCAAGCATTATACTGATGATAACATCCGATGGCTTCTACCTTTCTTTGTGTGGTGGCACCATCTATTTTTCGGTATTCTATCTTCATTATTTTCTTAGACGCAATACTTCCAAACATATCTTGCAGATATGTCTGATCACTCCAATTGTTATCATCCGAAATGGCAATGGCATCATCCAATTTAGCTAAGGATTGCTTTTCGGAATTTCTCAAGATAGACTTGATCTTAATCATAGCATTGCGATAGTTAGACTGCGTCTTCGAATCAGTCAACTTTCCTATAAATTTCTCTGCCGTAAGTAAAGCAGAGGCTTCCTCTTCACTAAACATCATAGGAGGCAATCGATATCCTTCCATAATAGAATACCCTATTCCAGGATCACCTATTATAGGTACTCCCGCTGATTTTAGGGTATTGATGTCTCTATATACTGTCCTTACACTTATTTCAAAACGTTCGGCTATATCTTTAGCAGTAAGTATTGACCTAGTTTGTAATAGAATAAGGATTGAAAATACACGATCAAATTTGTTCATTAAAGAGCCATTTCTGGGATTATACGCCATTTAGAACTATTAAAGATAGATAAATTAATAGCTAGAAGATTTCTATATTAGAGAATAAAAATATGATTAAACTTACTCAATGAGAAAATTACTTACGCTCCTCTTTTTCATTATCACATCAATATCTACTGCCCAAATCAACAGCTTTGAAGTGGCACCTGTAGAGACTGACAGTAATTATGAAGAAGATCAAAACAATCACTTAGTAGTTAGAAACTCTGTAACACAAAGCAATAAGCTTTTTTTATTTATCGGAGGTACATTTTCTGATCCATCTCTTTACCAAAGTATATCAAGTTTTGCTGCAGGCCTTGGATTCGATGCCATAAGCCTATCTTATAAGAACAATGTAGCAGCCACTTTCTTCGCAAACTTTGAAAACGAAATCATATTCGATAATTATCGGCAGCACTTATGTTACGGCACTCCATTAACTTTTGTGCAAGTAGATACTTTAAATTCTATTAATGTACGTACAATAAAATTATTAGAATATCTCGACGATACCTACCCTACTCAAAATTGGGATCAATATCTAGAAAGTGACAATACCTTGAATTGGAGTAAAATAGTCGTAGGGGGACATTCACAAGGCGCTGGACATGCCTGCTATTTTGGAAAATTTGAACCGGTAGATCGAGTTTTGATGTTTGCCGGACCCAATGATTATAGTGAGCATTTTGAGAGTCCTGCCAATTGGTTGAGCATACCTGGAGTAACGCCAATCGAACGACATTTTTCTTATCTACATCTTTTTGATAACGTTGTAGATTTCGACTTCCAATTTAGCAATATTGGCGCATTAGGTCTTTATCCACTTTACGACTCTACATCTGTCGAAACCACGCCACCTCCTTTCAATAATTCTCGGTGTCTTTATCTTCAAGATACCTCTGGCTTGATATCTGAACATGGAAAACCTATAGCTTCCACTGACTTAAACGAATCCGTCTGGGAATATATGCTATCCTCTTCTATTATGACTGATGTAAATGAGATTGAAGAAAATAATATTTCGGTATATCCTAATCCCACCCACTCGACCGTCAATGTATTTTCCAACCGAAGCGTTATGAATCAATCCTATACCATCTTTGATATTCATGGACGACTAATTCTTAATGGTAATTTCAACTCGAATGAATACAAGATTGATTTGTCAGCATTCCCAAGTGGTATATATGTATTAAAGATTGGAAGACAAATTTGCAAAATTTATAAAATTAGTGAGCAGTAAATATTTTATAATAGGCTCGTAAATTAAAATGGGCTTCCAGTAGTTACTGTGAGCCCATCAAATTATTTTCCTTTACTTATTAAAATCAAACATGTGCAAACGTTACATAATCGATGCCGTCAAATTCGGTACCATTCTTCATAGATATTTATACGTGATTTTTAATATTTCCAAATATCAAATAATCATTTACATGTTCGTATAATTATTCTGAAATATAGAAGCCATAGATTCACAATTAATTCATATTCTATTAATATACGCTTAGCAAATTCTTCTCTCTTTTTATGAGAATTTAACTTTGAGTTGATCTGGGGTACACAGCTTCCAATTAATTTTGAAGTATAAAATATAATACCTCTAAGTTATGAAAAAAGAATTTTCTCCTCTCTTTATCCTCGTAATACTCCTTACAATGCCAATCCAGTTTTTAGTCGGGTTCGCATTAGTCTTACGAGGTAAAACACCTTGGATTAATAAAAAGAGTAAAAAGAAATTTACCCAAGAGGTAGAAAAAAGACCTAGCTACAAAAGAGCTTCACATCAAAATGTAAATTCTTATTACGGCTAGGTCTTTGACACCAAAAGTTGGATGACTCAGTTGACATCAATTAATGGCTTATCGCTCTCCATCACTCATAACTTCTTTTCGTGGCCATACTCCATTATTACGATTTACATCTACCATACCATAATTAGGATCAATCGTTACGGTCTTGATATCACCAATTTTGTGCGGCACTTTTAGGGAGTAGGTCGGATGCGTCCACGGCCAATCTTCCATGACTTTATATCCATCTAATGAACTATTATCATTTTCTTTAGCTCCTCTCATTATTTGAAGCGGTATATTATATAAGTACTTTTTACCGCCTTGCGTCTCAACCAATACATCTACTGGCATAGGCATCATTCCTTGACGAGACAGTTCTATTGATGTTCCTTTATTACCAATCAATGTATCAATTTGATAATCGATATAATGTGTTGTATTCACCATATATTCTTTATACCAATCTAATTCGAGTCCACTATTTTTTTCGAAAACTCTTATAAAATCATTCGGGTTTGGATGTTTGAATTTCCATGTTTCATAATAATCCAAAAGTGCTTTATCAAACGCTTCCTTACCTATGACATATTCTAGTTGCTTTAAAAATACTTGTCCTTTTACATAAGAACCAACACCATATGCTCGATTGGTATTATAATGATCTGCATGTGTAGAAAGCGGTTCTTCAATGCCACTCAAAGCCATATTGGCCTGACCATTGAAAGTACCTACGAATGGATTTTCCGAAACTTCTCCAGGAATCAATCCTTCTTTCTTTAGATAATTCATTGTCTCAGTAGATCCAAAAGAAGTGAAACCTTCATCCATCCATGGATATAATGCCTCATTAGTGGCTAATACCATTTGGTACCAACTATGCATCCATTCATGAATGGAAACACCTACGAGACTGCCATAGCTTCTTTCACCAGTAATTAGAGTGAGTTGAGGATACTCCATGCCACCATCTCCACCTTGTACAAAATAATAATTATCGTAAGGATATTCACCATATCGCACCTTCATCCATTCATAAGCCTTAGCCATTGCTTTAGGTAAGTTCTGCCAATTTTCAGTTGTCTTTTCACCTGGCTGATACAAAAAATGTAATAAAGGACCATCTTTTACTTGATACGTTTCGTGTGTATAATCTGGATCAGCGCCCCAAGCAAAATCATGCACGTTTTGGGCTAAAAACTTATAGGTAATTTTACCTTTCTCCACTTTAGATTTTCCACTACCGTACCCATAACCAATTTCATCCATATTTTGAAGTTGACCAGTCGCTCCTACTATATAATCTTTGTCGATACGTATCGTCACATCGTAATCGCCCCATATACCGTAAAATTCTCTTCCTACATATGGGTTCGCATGCCAACCTTGATAATCATAATTAGCCATTTTCGGATACCACTGTGACATAGAAAACCTTACGCCTTCAGCACTATCACGTCCAGATCTTCTCACCTGTAAAGGAACTTGTGCTTCATAATCCATTTCGAATAATGTGCTACTGCCCGGCTGGATAGGTTCATTAAGTGTCACTTCTAATATGGTACCAACCATTTCATATTGCACATCTTCACCTTGGTGCTTGAGTCCATTCACCTTGATATATCCAATCTCCTTGTCTGTTAAAGCTTGAATTCTGCTTCCCACTCTACGATCAGGATCAGCGATAGTACGAGATCTAACATCCATCATACTATTCGGCTGAAAAGCATTGAAGTATAAATGATAAAATACTTTATCTAATTCATCTGGAGAATTATTGACGTATTGAATATACTGCTTTGCCTTATACTGGTTTTTGTCCACATCCACATCTATATCCATCTTATACTTAATGGATTGTTGCCAGCGGTCTGCTTGTGCAGAAATGCTTCCTATCCAAGTGATGGTCAATAAGGAAACGAGTAATGTTTTGAATATTAATTTCATCTGGTTTAGTCAATTTAGTTAACTAGAATAATGTCCAATGTAGACAACTCATCTAAATGGTCAAAATGTTAGATAAGACCATTCTTTAATACATTTATCATACAGATTGTATCCTTTCAGATTCCAATCCAATTTTCTCTGTTAATTTACTCCATGGGCCCCAATCAAACATCTTTTTAGAAAGCAGCAAAAATATCACTCCTGAAAGCATAAGAACACCAGCCATTAGCCAGGCATTTACCTCGTTCACCCTCCAAATACTGTTAGTTTGAAGCACACTTCCTTCATAACTTACTATCACTGCACCATATAAGTTGGTCGCCCAATGTACTCCTATCGCCAACTCTAATCCATCATCCATAATTGTCATTATTCCTAATAGAAGACCAGCAGAGAGGTAATATAGTTGCATCGGTACCACACCATATTTTTGAATTTCTGGATTTAGTCCATGCACCAATCCAAAAAGTAGAGTAGTTAGAATCAAGGGTATCCATTTGGTATTAGACAACAAGCCTATACCTTTCATTAAATAGGATCTAAAAATCAGCTCTTCTAAGGTCGTTTGAATGGGAAGTATAAAAATACATATCAATACTAACCATAGGAAAGAGCTCCAATCAACATTCAAACTAAATGTTTCTGGGCTACTTAAATAAATTACAAATTCAAAGATTGAAGTGAGAGCAAACCAAACGACGAATCCGTAAGCCATTTTAGGCCAATTGATCCTAGATCGATGTGTAATTAGACCTTTGATTATCTTTTGATGTATAAATTTAATACCCCCAAGAAAGAATAACGTAGCGCCTATAAATACGGTAATCATTAACAAAAGTCCCACATTACTATCGATGTGAAGAATCGTAAAATCGAGAGTTCGATTAAACTCATCTAACTCAGCCGTACCTATATCTTGATGTTTTTCAATGGCATTAGCTTTCACTCCAAGCAAAGGAAACTGACCGATATAATACCCTAGCATCATCAACAACATGGTCGCACCATACATCCATGCCTCGTTTTTTCCATCTTTAGCTTGCTTAAAATACATAAGACCTAAAGGTACAAGATCAATTGTAATATTTAGGTGAGAATACGGTGGCAATAGTAATCGATTTCATTTATACGATTTTACATGTCAGATTAGGATGTATTCTATATCTTTAGGGCTTAGAAATACCATTAATGATGAATACAGAGAAGAAAGGAAGTAAATTAGCCATTGGGTTTATAATCGCTGCAGTGGCAACAAGATTGATCCCACACGTACCTAATTTTACCGCTATGGAGAGTCTTTCTTTATTCGCAGGTGCCTATTTAGGTTGGAAAGCTTTAGCCATTCTGGCACCGGTGATTACCTGGTACTTTTCAGACCTAATTATTAATAACACTGTGAGTCGTGTATGGTATCCTGATGTAGAAGGTATCGTTTGGTACGCGGATTATATGCCTACTGTTTACATATCTGCACTCATAATGATATTTGCTGGCTCAAAAATCCTTAAAAAGTGGACACCAGGTAAATTAGCCATTAGTGCGCTAGGTGCAACCGTATTATTCTTTATAGTTTCCAATTTTGGGACATGGATGAGTGGCACCTTATATCCCAAAACAGGTGCAGGACTTATTGCTTGCTTCACGGCTGCATTACCCTTTTTGAAGACTTCATTATTTAGCACTTTAGCTTTCACAGCCGTCCTATTTGGAGGATATGAGTGGGCATATAAGTATATTTATGATTCTAATGCCAACGTAGAGTTGACTTAACTATAATCCAGCAAAGTCTTAGTTATATAATCAAATACAATATCCGATTTAGCATAAGGGGTATCTAGTCTTTTCTTGGCACCCAATTGACCTCTTTCACATTTTGTGACTTAGCGATCATTCGACCTAATACAAAAAGGTAATCTGATAATCTGTTGAGGTATTTGCCGATT
The DNA here is from genome assembly GCA_937927575.1 of uncultured Saprospiraceae bacterium. Taxonomy (GTDB): domain Bacteria; phylum Bacteroidota; class Bacteroidia; order Chitinophagales; family Saprospiraceae; genus UBA1994. The sequence continues at coordinate 16,041 of CALBEE010000239.1, forward strand.
TGCTCATCTACAGTAGATACATTGCTTAAGGTAACGACCCTTCTTTCTGCCCTTCGACATATGGTACGACATTGATGCGCTAAACCGACAGCTACCGACCCTCCTGGAAGAATGAATGCTCTCAAAGGATCGAGATGTTCATTCATGTTATCAATGGCCTCTTCTAATATTTTAATATCGGCATCTGTGAGATCTGGAGTGATCATCTCTTTACTAGGATCAGATGCTAGATTGGATCCCATAGTAAATAATCGATTCTGCACTTCGGTCAAAATTGCTACTTGATTATCTAAATCTATCGTCGCTATTAAGGTCCCCATAAAGGAATTAAGTTCGTCCAAAGTACCATAGGCTTCGATGCGAATATCGTCTTTGGATACTCTAGCGCCTCCAAATAGGCCTGTCGTTCCTTTGTCTCCTGTCTTTGTATAGATCTTCATAGTAGGACTGTTTGTCAAGCAAAGAAAGTAAATAATTGAGATAGTTAGGAATGGAGAGATGAAGGGATTGAGAGATTGAGAGATTGAGAGATGAAGAGATGAAGGGATGAAGAGACTGAGAGAGTGAGAGATGAAGAGATGGAGTGAGATTTAGATATGAAATTTGGTCTTTGAACTTTGGAATTTGGAATTTGAACTTATTCTTAAACTTAAATTTACCTACAGACATTCAGAATTGAGGCCCTGCGCTATTGAGATGAAGGGATTGAGAGAGTGAGAGATGAAGAGATGAAGAGACTGAGGGATTGAGAGAAGGAGGGATGAAGAGATGGAGTAAGATCTAGATATGGAACTTGGAATTTGGAATTTGGAATTTGGAATTTAAACTTAGACTTAGACTTAAACTTATCTGCAGACATTCAGAATTGAGACCGCTGCGCTATTGAGATGAAGGGATTGAGAGAGTGAGAGATGAAGAGATGGAGTGAGATCTAGATATGGAATTTGGTCTTTGAATTTTGAACTTTGGAATTTGGAATTTGGAATTTGGAATTTGGAATTTAAACTTAGACTTAGACTTATCTGCAGACATTCAGAATTGAGACCGCTGAGTTCTTAGACGGTTATGAGACTGAGGGATTGAGAGATGAAGAGATTGAGAGATATCTAGATATAGAACTTGGCCTTTATATTTTGAAATTTGGTATTTGGTATTTGGTATTTGGTATTTGAAATTTAGTGTTTACTATTCAAACTTATTCTTAGTCTTAAATTTCCCTAACCTTCTGCCACATTATATCTATGGGTCGGATCGGACGCCTTAATGATATTCTCGTTTCTAATGTCTGTTTCTACGAGACCGTCTCTTAATCTGATAATTCTATGAGCGTGTTCAGCAATATCCGGTTCGTGTGTAACTAATATCACGGTGTTACCATTATCCTGTATAGATTCAAAAATTTCCATAATCTCAATTGAGGTTTTGGTATCTAAATTACCTGTAGGCTCATCAGCCAATATAATCGCTGGATCGTTTACTAAAGCTCTTGCGATGGCCACCCTTTGACGTTGACCCCCAGAAAGCTCATTGGGTTTGTGAGTCATTCGATCACCCAAACCGACTATGTCCAATACATGAGCAGCTCTTTCTTCTCGTTGAGATCTACTCATACCTGAGTAAACCAAGGGTAATGCCACATTATCCAACGAAGATAGTCTTGGTAATAAATTGAAAGTTTGGAAGACAAAACCGATTTCTCCATTTCGTACAGTGGCAAGCTCACCATCAGTCATCTGGGAAACATTGATATTGTTAAGCATATAGGTGCCACTGGTTGGAGTATCTAAGCATCCTAACAAGTTCATTAAAGTAGACTTTCCTGATCCAGAAGGACCCATCAATGCTACGTATTCATTTTTATTAATATCAACAGTAATAGACTTTAATGCGTGTACTTCTTCTGCACCCATTACATAGGTCTTCTTAAGGTCAGAAACAGAGATTATTTTTTTCATGGTAGCTAAGGTATTGGTTTTCTTCGAGGTATTAAGTGCTTCGTTCGTTAACAAGATGCTAAATTGATCTCTATAGTTGCGCTTTCTACTCCTGAATTTCAAATTAAAAGTAATGTAACGTTTATAAATACTTTAAAAATATAGACAAGTGACAGTTTATAAGAGATAGAATCAAAAGAGTGTAAGTACATAGTGATATTTCACTTAAAGAAAAAAGCTGATTGATAGACATTCAAGAGTATGTATAATAACTATGAATGAGATGTACAACCTTGATCCATGAGATATATCGATTCAAATAGAGGATTCTCTATTATTTATCCACATTCTGCCAAAATCTTCATCCTTAATTATCATAGCGTTGCAGGGATTCGTAATATTACAGCCCCAAGCCTGTTTACCCAATTTATTATTAGCTCTAAGGCGAATATATCATGACAGAACCTAAGAAAATAAAGCACGTAGCCGTAGCAGGTAATATCGGTGCAGGTAAGACTACCCTATCTGAATTACTTTCTAATCACTATGGTTGGGATGTGAACTATGAAGATACCAGTACCAATCCTTATTTAAGTGACTTCTACAATGATATGCATCGTTGGTCTTTCAACCTACAGATATACTTTCTCAATAGTCGATATCAGCAAATTCTAGGTATCAGACAAGGTGATCGAACGGTTATACAAGATAGAACTATCTACGAAGATGCCTACATCTTTGCGCCCAATCTCCATGATATGGGTCTGATGAGTGAACGCGATTTTGCTAATTATTTTGATCTTTTCAAAACCATGTCTTCGCAAGTTGAAGCGCCTGATTTACTAATTTATCTAAGGTCTAATATTCCTACTTTAGTGAATCACATCCATACAAGAGGAAGAGATTATGAAGGTAATATGAGCCTCGACTACCTCAAAAGGTTAAATGAGCGTTATGAAAACTGGATCAATGGATATAAAGAAGGGAAGCTACTGATTATTGATGTTGATAATTTGGATTTTAAGAATAGAAAGGAAGACCTCGGATTGATTATATCCAAAGTAGATAAAGAACTTTACGGCCTGTTCTAGGTTTGTAACTTGTATGTATAAATCTTTAGTCGATACACTCGAAAAACGCTATGTTACATTGGTAGCAGTTACTAAGACGCGACCTGATGAACAGGTGATGGCATTGTATGATCAAGGCCAACGAATCTTTGGAGAAAACCGTGTGAGTGAACTGGAAAGAAAAAGTGAATACTTTCCTAAGGATGTGGAATGGCATATGATAGGACATCTTCAAAGTAAAAAGGTAAAATCCGTATTACCGATAGTAAGTATGATTCATTCTATAGACTCTGTCAAATTGTATGATGTCGTCGTCAAAGAAGCAAAGAAAATACAAAAGCCTATAGAGATATTACTGCAATATAAAATAGGGCAAGAAGAATCAAAATATGGCCTAGATAAAGTTAGCTTGGAATCGATTATTGAAAAATATCAAAACCATCCCAGTCTAGTTACTATCAAAGGAGTCATGGGTATGGCCAGCTTTGTAGATGATGAACAACAAGTAAGGTCGGAATTCGCAAAACTAAAATCCTTATTCGATGATGTCAAAGAAAGGTACTTCGGTACTGATCCGCACTTCAATGTGATCAGTATGGGAATGTCAGGCGACTATAAAATAGCCATAGAAGAAGGATCCACCATGGTAAGAATTGGAAGTCTACTCTTTAAGTAATCATACATCGAAGTAGGCAGTCATTTGCTGCACCGTTTCTTCAGTTTTAATATTATCCATAATAACTTTCCCTTTTTCGAGGATTACAATTCTGCTACTGACATCGGCAACATGATTCAAATCGTGACTAGAGATTAAAAAAGTATGTTGATCTATTCTAGATTTGATAAGGTTTTTGAGTCTGTTTTGAGTAGTAGGATCAAGACTAGCAAAAGGCTCATCGAGAATTACTATCTCTGGATCACCTATCAAGGCTCCTATTATTCCCACCTTTTTCTGATTACCTTTTGAAAGGTCTCTAATATATTTATTCTGATTTAAAACTTCACCATTAAATAACTCAGAAAATTGCTCTAGATAATTTGATAACTCTCCTTCAGACCAATTATGTAATTCAGCAATAAAATGAAAATACTCTTCCGGAGTCAAAAAATCTATAATGAATGTTTCATCTACAAAAGCTCCTGTATAATGTTTCCAATCTTCATCAATGCTGACATCTTTTCCTTTGGACAAAACTTGACCTTCAGTCGCTTTAATAAGGTCTAGCAACAAGCTAAAAGCAGTAGTTTTACCAGCTCCGTTATTACCTACCAAGCCAACGCATTCTCCAGATGCAATCTGAAGAGAATCAATCTCTAAAACCGTATTAGATTTATAGCTTTTTACAATATTTTTAAACTCTAGAAGCATGATCTTTTTTTAATTTATTCTGATTAGTTAAGGCCATCGAATTACTTTCTAAAAGCGGCACCTATTTTATATCTATTTTTCTTAAACAAGTGGACACAAACATCTATAAGTCGTTCTCTAAACGCAAAACCTAGCAATCCTAAAAGTGCGATTACAGACAGACCAATTTCGTATACATCAAAATAATTGGCTAATAACATGATACCAATAGGAATTATAAATATGGGAATTACAATTAAAAAAAGGCCAACTGATAGTCCTTCATAATTCATAGTAGCTCCTTTACTAATATCAATCTTCTTAGAATTATAACTTGCCATAAGCATATAAATGAATGTGACTACCCCAATATTAAACAAAGCTGCAATAGGAATGAGATAGAAAAATTCAAACCGATAAAAACCGTATAGAATAGTTATCAATGCAGACAATGCAATCGATATCACCTGCAAGTAGTATTTTGCCGTAAATATTTCTTTTAAGGAAGACATCCTTGTTAGCAACAAATCAAAATGATCACTATTCCAAGAAAGAAGTAACTGCCCATAAGTCAAGGCAAATGCACCAGTAATAAAAATACTAACAAACAAGAGTAATGAGATGGATTCGCCTTTAAAAAGTAAGGGATAAAACATGAACAAACACATCATCGTCATTTGTGATTTAGATCTTTTGTTTCTCATGATCAACTTCAACTCTAACTCCATCAAAGTGCCTACTTTTCCAAATCGTGAAAACAATCCTTTGCGAACACCAAGCATATCTGCCGTGGTCACTTCAGTTTGATCTTCGAGATATGCTTTATCTTTTAAAAATCGAAAAGAAAAAAAATATGCAACTATTGATAGTAGTAGAGGCAAGAGCGCAATTACAATTGAACTGGTAAGCCAAGCATATGTTTGTTTGAAAATGGGTAATAATGCGATATAGCCCTTGGCATCCAAGAAAGTTAAAACAAGAAGTACGATGAGTACACTGCCAACTATCTTTTTATTAATGTCTAAATACTTATCAATCAAGAAAGCTAAGTAATTAGTGAGATACAGCATTCCTATCATAACTACCCCATTAATAAATATATTCAATTGGAATGCTTCGCTATAATTCGATGCTATCAGATATGCCATTATGGCCAGCATTGGAATAACATTCATCCAATGCCAAATAGATCTAATCAATACATAATGATAGATAGAACTTTTTCTAATTCTTTGTAATGCATATTGCTTAAAAAGTGGAAATCCAAAATTTTGAAAAACGACTCTCATGATCAGTATATAGAGTAATCCATATAAATAAAAGCCTCCAACAAGATTAGGCGCCTCGATTATTTCTTCTGAATCGCTGAATGCAAAAGGAATAGCAGCTCCCATCGCTAAAAATATGAAAGCGAAGTATAAGCCAAACAATCCCATTATGATTGTAGTACCTAGATTTTGACTAAAGGCTGGACTTCTTACAAATGATTTCCAACTGAGATTGACTACTTGTTTGATCATGCTTGCTTCAAAATTTAATACTCCAAATTGCATCGATTTATTACAGCAAATTAGAACTGGAAAATAATATAGTCGAATAATTACATACTCAATTGTAATTCCGACTAAAAGCACAACAGTTTCGATAGAAATAAAATGAGGCCCATTACAATTTGCAATGAGCCTCTATATCAATTAACTATTCCGAAATTATTTGGTGCCTTCACATTTGTCAATGAAGACATTTTAAATCTCTTATTTAAGAGAAATAAATATAGACACCAACCACTATTGCACAGATTAAACCACCTATAGGTTTTACTAACCTCCATGGTGTAATATCCACATCTTTGGTATAATTCTGCACATAAGCTTCTTCACGAGGATGCAACTTACCTATGATCAACATGATGATTACATTAAGTACAAATAAAATGGCCATCACGTGTAAAAAGTGTGGATACGCTGTTTTTTCAGCCAATGCAACGGCCTCCGTCGCTGCTAATTCTGTCATGCCTGAAGTATCGATTGAATCTGCAGCCTTTGATTGCAGCATAGGCTTGAGTATAAACTGACTAATAGAATATAAAACCACACCGGACCAAAGTGCAATTTTGGCTGCGATAGCCGGTACATATTTAGTAGCAAAACCTACAACAATAATTGTCAATATGGGTATCGAATAACATCCATTCACCTCTTGCAAGTAACCAAATAAGCCATCAGGTGCATTAGCAATAAAAGGAGCGATAAACATCGCTAAAATGGCTAAGCCGATACCAAAGGTTTTACCTGCTTTCACCACTTGTCTTTCTGAAGCATCTTTATTAAAATGTTGTTTATAAATATCTAACCCAAACAAAGTCACAGAGCTGTTCAAAGCACTATTAAACGAACTCATAATCGCACCAAAGATTACTGCCGCAAAGAAGCCCAATAATGGCGCCGGCAAAACCTCTTTCACTAAAGCCGGATATGCTTCATCTCCATTTTCAAGTCCCCCTTGGAACATATGAAAAGCGATCAATCCAGGAAGCACCACGATGAGGGGTCCTAGTATTTTTATGAAACTTGCCAGCACTAATCCCTTCTGACCTTCTTGTAAGCTCGAAGCACCCAGCGCTCTTTGAATAATGGCTTGATTCGTTCCCCAATAAAATAACTGGACCAACATCATACCTGTAAATATGGTAGAAAAAGGAATCTCTGAAGTAGGGCTACCTATTGCATTAAACATTTCTGGTTGAGCAGATGTCAACGTAGACATACCCGCCGAAACACTACCGTCTCCAATAGCCATAAGACCAAAGATTGGAATCATCAACCCCCCAATCATCAAGCCTACCGCATTAATCAAATCTGAAACTGCTACAGCTTTCAGTCCTCCGAAAATGGCATAAATAGAACCTATAAGACCAATCACCCAGACACATACCCATAGACATGCAGTTTTATCTAGCCCTAATATGACTTCTAGATCAAACATGGTGATAAAAGCCAATGCTCCGGAATACAGAACAATAGGAAGTAAAACAACGACATAACCAGAGAGGAACAGGGCAGACACCATAGTTTTGGTCATGGTATCAAAACGTCGAGCTAAAAATGTAGGTACCGTCGCAATTCCTCCTTTAAGGTATCTTGGCAAAAGCCATACAGCAGTAATTATCATAGCGACAGCAGCAAATGTCTCCCATGCCATTACTAAAATACCATGATTGTAAGCTGCTCCATTAAGACCGACAATCTGCTCTGTAGATAGATTGGTCAATAACAAAGATCCAGCTATAGTAATCGCGCCTAGACTTCTTCCTCCTAAAAAATAACCGTCTGAGCTATTTTCATCCATGCCTCTTGTCGACATGTATGCAAATATGGCAACGATTGCAGTAAATGCTATAAATGAGATGATTCCTACCATTAAATACTTATTGTTAGTTTTACATTAAGTCTCTAATATAGGAAAATATATCATGGGTTAACCATGAGTAAATCGCTATTCTCTAAATAACAGCTATAAAAAATCCTCATATCGATAGGCTCAATACGAGGATTTATTTGTTTCGATGAATGAATGCTAGCTTCCCTTGATTTTATATAGGATGACTCCGCAAGCCTCTTTTTGTCTATCTTTTGCAAACCAAAACTCTTTGGCTTTTCGGATCGCTAAAGAAATTAAACTTTGACGATTAATAGTACTTAGATCATCATTAAACTCCGCACTTTTTACACTACCTGTTCTTCCCACACAAATATTTACTGCGACTACCCCATCCTCTTCTGATAAGATTAAAATATTGGGCTGATCCAAAATTTTACGATTTCCTAATCCTTCTCCATAAATTTCGAGCGTAAGATCTTCATCGACCTCTATAATAGCCTTCTCATTAGGATCTTTATCTGGCCTAGCGGTTTCTACTTCCGCTTCCTCTTCTTTATCACCTAGACTAAGTACTTCATCATCCTCGATTTCGTCGCTATCATCATTATCCTCATCTTCTATTACTTCTTCCTCTGATTCATCACTTTTATCCTCTTCTTTTTCCCCTAACGAAATGACCTCATCTTCCTTGAGAATGTTATCGTCTTCGGATTCAACTTCTTCTTCCGAGGTATTAGTCCTATTGGGAATTCCCTGATTAAATCCTCCATTATCACCTGTAGGCTTCTTTTTAACCTTAGAACCACAATTAGATGCCATTTTTCGTTCCGCTTTAGTATCACCTAATTCGGCAGCACGCTCCCAACTTTCACAAGCTTTCATTTTTTCACCTTCATCCATAGCTATATCACCCTGTAAAGTCCAGAGTATTCTATTTTTAGGATCTATAGTTATAGCCGTCTCTAAAGAATTCAATGCTTGCTGGATATTATCCATTTTATAATGAGTCAAAGCTATCCATCCAACGACATCTTTGGTCACTCCTCGAAGTTCGATCGAACGATTAAAATCCTTCATAGCCCCTTTGTATGCGGCAAGTCCAAATTTTGACGCTCCTCTTAATACTAGCGCATCTTCATGACCTGGATCTTTTTTGATCACTTTATTGAATGCGTTGACCGCATCTTCATGACGATCAGTGTCGTACAGATATTTTGCTTTCATGTATAAAAATTCAACTTCCTCTTCAACGTTTTGCGCTGACAAGCTAAATCCGAACATGATGCCCACAAGTAGGATGTATAGTTTAGTGTATTTCATAATATAAATGTTAGATCTTATACTCTATAGACGCAAATATCAGATCTGAGATAGTTAATAAAGGCTTAAATACGGCTCAAAGATAGATTTTATCATGCTTTAAGCTATCATATTATAATTAATCAATATATGTACCAAATTTTTGATTCCCTTATAAAGAAACCCCTGATGCTTTATTGCATAGGGCAAAAACAACTAAATCGCCATAAAGTGGTTTAAACCTTATCGAAATAAGATATCGTTCATTGCATCCTTTTATCATTGTCACATTCAATCATTCATTCATTAAAATGAAGGTCGTACATTTGTGGCTCACTTACTAAAATCTAATATTAACATATGAAAAAAGTATATATAGCATCTGCGGTACGTACGCCTCTAGGTAGCTTCGGCGGTGCATTATCATCACTATCGGCAACTCAACTTGGATCTGCTGCAATTAAGGGAGCTTTAGAAAAAGCGGGTGTTTCGGCAGAGCATATTGACGAAGTATACATGGGTAATGTATGTCAAGCTAACGTTGGACAAGCACCAGCTAGACAAGCTGCACTTGGAGCAGGAATTCCAGACAATGTTCCCTGTACAACCGTCAACAAAGTATGTGCTTCTGGAATGAAATCTATCATGTTTGCAGCTCAACAAATTATGCTCGGTTATGGCGATCTAATTGTAGCTGGAGGGATGGAAAGTATGTCTAATATTCCTTTTTATCTAGATAAAGCAAGGTGGGGATATAAATTTGGTGAAGGAAAATTCATTGATGGTCTTCAAAAAGATGGTTTAGTAGATGCTTATGACAAAGTAGCCATGGGTGTAAGTGCTGATGCTACTGCTGACAAATTTGGAATTTCTAGAGAAGATCAAGATAGATTTGCAATCCAATCCTATGAGCGTTCGGCAGCTGCTACCGCTGCGGGATTATTTAAAGAAGAAATTATACCTGTAAGTATTCCACAGAGAAGAGGAGAGCCTGTCATTGTATCGGAAGACGAAGAATATAAAAAAGTAAAATTTGAAAAAATACCAGCGCTACGTCCGGCTTTTACCAAGGAAGGAACAGTAACCGCTGCTAATGCATCTACAATTAATGATGGTGCATCGGCATTGGTTATTGCGAGCGAAGAAGCTATTGAAAAACATGGTTTAAAACCCATCGCGAGAATCGTATCTTTTGCGGATGCAGCACATGAACCACAATGGTTTACCACAGCTCCTACCCTTGCTGCACCTTTGGCAATCCAAAGAGCTGGCTTAGAGCAATCTGATATAGATTATTATGAAGTTAATGAGGCTTTTTCCGTTGTAACCATGGCGTTTAATAAAGAGCTCAATGTTTCAGAAGATATAGTCAATGTTAATGGTGGATCAGTTTCATTAGGACATCCATTGGGTGCCAGCGGTGCACGAATCACTACTACACTTGCTCACGTACTACAACAGAAAGATGGTAAATACGGATGTGCTACACTTTGTAATGGAGGTGGTGGAGCTAGTGCCATTGTCTTAGAAAAAGTGTAGACTAAAGCTACTCTTTACGATAAAATAGAAAAGCTTTGCATCACCGATGTAAAGCTTTTTTAATTTGAATAAAATTATAGTACAATCTAGAAATTACATTATGGCTACAGAGATAGAAAGAAAATATTTATTGAAAAATGACAATTGGAAATCCTTGGTTTCCAAAACTTACAAAATTCAACAAGGCTATCTTAGTTCTGATCCAGAACGTACCGTTCGAGTTAGGATCAAAGATAATCGAGGGATATTGACCATCAAAGGAAAGAATCAAGGTATTAGCAGAGTAGAATTTGAATATGAAATCCCAATTAAAGACGCGCAAGAATTAATATCTCTTTGTCAAAAACCACTCATTGAGAAAATCAGGAACATTGTACTTCATGAAGGACAAACTTGGGAAATTGATGTATTTGATGGAGCGAATAAAGGACTTGTACTCGCTGAAGTAGAACTAGAAGCTGAAGATAGTATTGTGGATCTACCTGAATGGGTGGGTGAAGAAGTATCTCATGATATCAGATATTATAATTCGAATTTGTCTAAAAATCCAATAGCAAAATAAATCTTTAATGATAATTTTCCCATTAATAACATCTACGCACCAGTCCTCGTTATAGTATCATCTTACTAAAATGAATTACTCCGAAACAAATACTGATGCTATTCTCTCTCATCATATTGAGAGTTATTGGAAGCTAGAAAATAACAAGGATCATTCCTCTATTCCAATGGAGTTATTATTACCCACTTGTACATTCAATATCATATTTACGCATCAGACCTATTGGATTAAAAGTTCCTTGTTGTCAGAATGGAAGAAAGTTCTCCCTGGAGTCTATTTCATTGGACAAACCACTACTTGCTTAAGTATCAAATCCGATCTACCCATAAGTATAATTGGTGTCCGATTTAAACCATTTGCTTTCTCTACACTTTTTGATATTCCTGTTTTTCAACTAAATGAAATAGTTACTCCTTTATCAGAAATAGTTAGTAATCCTCTTATTAATTCTTTCGAATCAAGGTTTCTATTTGATAATAGTATAGCTAACCAGAGAGATGAGTATTTAAATGAATTAATGTATTCCTTACTTTCTCCTTCATTATCTCTCGATGAAAAACTAAGAGCACAATTAAATTATATAATGGATAGACAAGGTAACCTTAAAATAAAAGAACTTACCGAATCATTCAATACCACAAAAGTTACCTTAAGAAAGCACTTCATTAATAAAATAGGTCTTTGTCCAAAGAAGGTTTGTAGGATTTGGAGAATGAATAGAATTTTACAATTGAAAGAAATGAATCCTTCTATGAACCTAACAAGTCTATGTCTTAAAGCCGGTTTTTACGATCAAGCTCATTTCATCAGAGATTTTAAATCTATTCTGGGTGTCCCTCCAAAAAAATTCTTCGCAACTAATACTAACTTAATTAAAGTATCCAATCTAAACATCTCAAAGAGATTCACCAATCAGTACGATCCAAGGATAAATTAAAATGTAAAAGAATGTAAATAAAGTATATCCTATACATTGGGTTTACTTTTTTACAATTTTTCAGACATAGAATATTTTACATTTGCTTAGAACAATACTAGAACAAATGAAGACGATTATAAGAATATCCATCTCTGGATTACTTATCCTAAACTATGTATTTGCTGTCAATGCTCAAGAAATTAATCTCACTGAGGAATACAAAAAAAATACGATCGAAACGCTCTGTCAATTAATGAATGATCTTTACGTACATGCTGATGTAGCCCAAAAAACTGAAATCTATTTACTAAAGCAATTTAAAGAAGGCTATTTTGATCAATTTACCAATGAAGAAGATTTTGCCGCTGCACTAACCACATCGGTTCAACATATTAATAAGGATAAACATATGCGCATATGGAAAAAGCCACCATATGAGGAGCAAGAAAACTCTCCAGAAAGACTTATTGAAGAAAAAATTTATAATCTCTATAGATACAAAGAATATAACGTTGGTTTTCATGGAGTAGAAGTATTAGATGGCAATATTGGATATTTAGATTTACGCGGATTTGCTGGATTAGGTGAAGGCAAAGAGGTGGCTGATGCTTATATGAAACTCATCGCCAATACTGATGCTGTGATTATTGATCTCAGTAAAAATGGTGGCGGAGATCCAGCCACTGTGCAGTACCTATGCAGTTATTTCTTAGAGTCTAATATTCATATCAATAGCTTATATTTTAGAGAAGGAGATCGTACTATTGACTTTCATACTTTGGAAGAGGTAGGTGGAAAGAAAATGATTGATGTACCTCTTTTCATCATTACTGGAAAAGAAACATTCTCGGGTGCTGAAGAATTTTCTTACAATATGCAAACTCAGAAAAGGGCTACACTCATAGGACAAACGACTCGTGGTGGTGCCAACCCTGGAGGCACTAGAGATATCAATGAAAATCTTTGGGTGTTTATTCCTACCGGAATGGCCATAAACCCGATCACGAAAACCAACTGGGAAGGTGTGGGAGTAATACCTGAGATCATTGTGAAAGAAGAAGAATCACTGAGTAAAACACATGAGCTAGCTAAAATAGCTGCGGACGAATATCGAACTCAAATAGAAAAGAAATATACCGCAACTTATACTTCCCTGCTAGCACATCTCAATGTATATACTAAAGGTCAGTCAGAAAATGAGATACTCGTAGCATTGCAAAAAGTGAGCGACCAAGGGCTTTTAAAAGAATGGGAAATCAATAGTCTTGGCTACGAGTATCTGATGCAATATGAGAAACCCAATATCGCTTTATGCATATTTAGAGCAAATACCTTGATCAATCCGGAATCTGCTAATGTTTATGACAGTTATGCTGAAGCACTAATGATGCAAGGCAAGCTCAAAAAGTCAGAGAAAAATTATCAGAAGGCCGTCGAATTCGCTTCAAAATATAATGATCCTAACTTACCATTTTTCGAAGAAAATCTTGAGAAAGTAACAAATCTCATAAAAGAGAAGAAATAAAATCGTTTATCTCATCTCTTCAATTTCAATACTAAAATTAAAAACACTTAGATATAACGTAAGTTTATCTAAGTGTTTGCATTTAGTCTGCTATCTTCGTGTTATGTCTAGTGAACAACCCAACAATCCCTTGCATGGGATTAAACTCGCAACTATAGTAGAAGATTTAGTAGATTTCTATGGCTGGGATAGCCTTGCAGATAAAATCAATATCAATTGTTTTAAAAGCAATCAAACTGTAAAATCATCTTTGAAATTTTTGAGAAGGACACCTTGGGCTAGAACCAAAGTAGAAAATCTGTATTTGTTATATTTAAAGCAGAAGCGATGAAAAAATATCTTACCAAAAGAAATATATTACTAACATTACTCTTAGCATTTATAATAATTCAGTTCTTTCCGATAGACAAGACCAATCCGCCTATTGAACTAAATAAGGACTTTATTGAAATCACTCAACCACCTGCCAAAATTGCTAGTGACCTAAAAACCATGTGCTATGATTGCCATAGTCATGAAACGCGATATCCTTGGTATACTAATATCGCTCCTTTCTCTTGGAGAATCAAAGGTCATATTGACAATGGATTGAAGCATCTTAATTTCTCTCTTTGGAGTGATTACAATGAAGAGCAAAGACTACACAAACTAGATGAATGCGTAGACATGTGTACCAAACATTGGATGCCTACTTTGGATTATAAGCTTATGCATGGAAGATTGAGTGACGAAGAATATACCGAGCTAGCTACATTTTTTGAATTGGCAAAAATTAAAAAATCTCAAGCCCATAATTTTGACTATCTACTCGGTGATTGGAAAAGAACCGATGACGACGAAGGAAATCAAACCTTTGAATCATGGAGAAAATTTGGTACCACAGAATATCGTGGTCATGGCTATACATTAAAGGGAGTGGATACTATTTCACAAGAATTAATGACGATCAAAAAAAATAACAATGAATGGGTGCTAGGCGTAAAATTACCAAATGAATCCGAAGCAACTTACTTTGATTTAGCAGATATGGATGCTACCTCCTTTGCTTTTTCGAGCGAGCAAAATGAGTTTCCAAAGCACATAGAATATAAAGCAGAAGAAGGTAAACTCAAGGCCGCCATTTCAGGTGATGGCATGGTCATTCCTTTTACGTTTGTAAAGAAATAATAATTGAATAGATAAAATTCCATGGGATTTAATATTGCAGGAATGGTGATCAATAGTAATTATGATCAAGACATTCATAAATTAGAAAATGACCTCTATACAGGATTAGAAATTATACGTGAATGTAGTTTTGATGAAGCCTCTTCTAATTGGAAGGATGACGGCTTATTATATATACATTTTGCGCAAAAAGGAACCAAGATATTTTTCAGTCATGAAATGGCAATGGATCGTGGCCTATCCCAAAATCATGAATCGATGTCCTATGCATATTCTGCCACAGCAATGGCATTTTATCTTAGTTACAATAATATTGCGCAAGATCAATATCGAGAAATCATGGAGAGCGAAGGAACTCGAAACATGAGTCAAGGCAATGCATTACCTCTCGAGACAGATAATCCTACCGCCGATGGTTTAATTTTCGCATTGATAGATAAAGTCTTGGAGCAAAATTGGCACGAAATAGAAATGGAGGCCAAGTGTCTTGTTTGCAAGGCCGTTCCTTTTAAGCGTAGAGACACCGAATTGGATCCGCTTATGGATGAAATTATCAATCGTGGAAAATCATCCCAGAACAAAAAATCGAAATCCTCCAGAACAGTTAATTCTGAAATTTCAATTGAAAAAAATCAACGTCGAAATTTAACTTCTAACCAAAAAAGGTGGTGGCAATTTTGGAAGTGAACTTATGATCTTAATTCATATTCCACTAATTCTTTGACCACTACATGTACCGTATTCTTAAGACGTTCTTGGAATAAAACTAACTTTCCTTTTGTCAAAGACTGTAGCACTTCTTCGGTATAATGTCTTACAGTAAATAACTTAAGATCTGAATCCTTTTGTAAAGTGTATTGTTTGCCTAAGGCTTCTTCAAAAGCTTGAATTCTTGAAGGCCTATTATTAGTACATACGGTAAAACTAATAGCCGTATTACGCATCATATTCACTCGGATACGATGCTTAGCAAAAAGCGCAAACAAATCGCCTAGATGGTGCTCTCCTACAAAAGAAAAATCATTAGTACTAATATGTAATAATACTTGATCTGCATTCACAACTATTACTGGAGGGTATCCCATAGGTTCTTCTGACGATATCAAAGTACCTTCTTTATCTGGAGTATGAAAAGGCCTTACGTATAGAGGGATATTTTTGTTTTGTATTGGCTTGATTGTTTTTTCATGAATGACTTTAGCGCCATAATACGTCATCTCCACTGCTTCTTTATAGGAGAGTCTGTCTATTTTCATCACTTCCTTAAATAGTCGAGGATCGCCAGTAAGAATTCCTGGAACATCTTTCCATATATGCATACTATGAGCATCCAAACAATAACTTAAGATCGCAGCTGTATAATCCGAGCCTTCTCTACCCAATGTGGTTGTAAAATTTTCGCTACTACTGGCAATATATCCTTGCGTAACGATCACATCAAAAGTCGTCAGTTTACTCTGTATTTTATCCACTCTCTTTAGTGTACTTTCCCAATCTACTTTGGCTTCTCGATGCGTGTTATCGGTAAGAATAACATCTCTAATATCCATCCAAGTAGCATTATATCCTTCAAGTTGCAAATATTGACTCAATACTTTAGTGGATGCTAATTCTCCTATAGACACTATTTGATCATATATATAATCATATGGATCAATTACTGGATCTTCAAGTATCCATTCTATCTCAACGAACAGATCATTTAATTCATTTAATACTCGATGATTAGCTCCACATAGTGCAGAAGCATAATCAAAATGCTCTTTTTTAATCTCTTCAAGTATCTGATATGCCTCTTCGCGCTCTTCCATATAAGCTTTGACCAATTTCTCTAATGCATTGGTAGTCTTACCTTTAGCTGATGCTACTATGACTGCTTTAGTCTTTAGCTGTTTCCCTACAATATTAGATACATTCCCAACTAATTCTGGAGTGGCTATCGATGCACCACCAAACTTCCATACCTGCACTGAGTTACTGTTCATAGCGTCTTTTTATTTTCGCAAAGGTATTTAACGCAATTAGTATTGATGAGTTTAATGGAGACAAATGTAAATATGATTTTTTACTCAGATTTCTCTCAATTCTAATTACAAGGCTTCGTGTATCTGCGACACATACATTTGAATATTATTTTTACTTTTAGTGGATTTTTGAAAAAAGCATAACTCAACAACCCATTTCATCCATATGGACAACATTTCTAGCAATCTTAGTGAGGCATTGATACTTCTAGCGATAGGCATGATCACAGTCTTTCTAATTCTTGCATTAGTTGTAGTATCTGGAAACATCCTTATTAAAATAGTCAATAAGTATGCTCCTGAGCCTTCAAAAAAACTTACTAGAGCCAGTAGGTCTGCCACAGGAACTGCACCAGAAGTAGTAGCAGCCATTACAGCTGTAGTCGAGACAGTAACGGCAGGTCAGGGAAGAATTGAGAGTATTAAGAAAGTTGAGCATTAAAATCCCAAAGGATTCAAAAAGAATTTAATAATTGTAAGATTATGATGAGAAAAGAGATAAAACTCGCCTTAGTATATAGAGATATGTGGCAATCTGCTGGTAAATATGTACCTACCGTAGATCAGCTATGCAGCGTTGCACAACCTATCATTGATATGGGTTGCTTTCATAGAGTAGAAACGAATGGTGGTGGGTTTGAGCAAGTCAATTTGTTATTTGGTGAAAATCCCAATATCGCCGTTAGGAAATGGACACAAGCCTTTAACGATGCTGGTATTCAAACTCAAATGCTTGAACGTGGATTGAATGGAATCCGAATGAGCCCAGTGCCTTTAGATGTAAGGAGGTTGATGTTTAAAGTTAAAAAACTTCAAGGCACGGATATTTCTAGAACTTTCGATGGACTTAACAATCCGCAGAACTTAGAACCTAGTTTTAAGTTCGCAAAGGAAGGAGGAATGATAGCTCAAGGTGCTTTAAGTCTTACATATTCACCTGTGCATACAGTGGATTATTATATCAATCTAGCAGATCAATATATTGAGCGAGGAGCTGAGGAGATTTGTATCAAAGATATGGCAGGTATCGGTCGTCCAGTATCGGTTGGAAAAATTGTGAAAGGCATAAGAGAAAGACATCCTGATATTATCATCCAATATCATGGGCATTCGACGCCAGGATTTTCAGTGGCTTCGTCATTGGAAGCGGCTAGAAATGGTGCAGACTATATTGATGTAGGAATGGAGCCCTTGAGCTGGGGAACTGGCCATGCAGACTTACTAACGGTACACGAAATGTTGAGAGATGCAGGATTCCAAGTGGCTGACATTAATATGGATGCTTATATGGAAGTGAGAAGGCTTTCGCAAGCTTTCATGGATGATTTCTTAGGGGCTTACATCAACCCTACTAATAGACGCATGAACTCTCTATTGATAGGACCAGGGCTTCCTGGAGGAATGATGGGTAGTCTTATGGCCGATCTTGAGAAAAATGTTGCCAGTCTCAATAAGTGGCTCACTAAGCGAGGTCAAGCTACTACTACAGAAGACGAATTATTACTCAAATTATTTAATGAAGTAAAGCATATCTGGCCGATGCTAGGCTATCCACCATTAGTAACTCCATTCTCACAGTATGTCAAAAATGCTGCTTTAATGAATGTGATCCAAATGACTAAAGGCAAGGAAAGATGGTCTATGTTAGATGAAAATACTTGGGGTATGATACTGGGTAAATCTGGCCAATTACCGGGAGAACTTGCCCCTGAGATATTAAAAATGGCGGCAGACCAAAAAAGAGAATTCTTTACAGGTAACCCTCAAGATCTCTATCCGGATCAATTAGATCATTATAGAGGTTTAATGAAAGAACATGGCTGGGAAACGGGTCAAGATGATGAAGAGCTTTTAGAATATGCCATGCATCCGCAACAATACAAAGCCTTCAAATCTGGTGAAGCCAAAATCAAGTTTAAAGCAGATCTTGCTTCACGTAAAAATAAACCTACAGAACAAACCTCAGCTGTTGTGCCATTAGCACCAACGACAAGTAATACAGCTCCAAATGCTTTAGATCTTGAAGTAAATGGACAAAAGTACCATGTCAAAATTAGCTATCCTGGACAAGATAATACTGCGGTAAATACTGTAGTAGAATCTACAAACCCAGTAGCTGCATCGCCAACGATGGACGCCAACTCTAAATTCATATTGGCTCCATTAGAAGGAAAATTTTATCTCACAAAAGAGACCTCAGAAAAAGGCATTAAGGTGGGTGATTCCATTCAAAAAGGACAAACAGTGGCTTATGTCGAAGCGATGAAGGTAATCAATGCCATCACCGCAGATGAAAGTGGTACTGTAGCCGAAATACTTGTCAACCATGGAGATGAGATAGAAGAAGATGATCAACTAATCAGAATCGTATAAATTAGTATCACAAACAACCTATGGAGGTACTCAATAAATTATATGATATGACGGCATTTGGTGCCATTGGAGATGATCCATTGACATTGGTTATGCTTGTTTTAGCGCTTTTTCTGCTCTACTTGGGCATTGGAAAAAGGTTTGAACCTCTATTATTGGTTCCTATCGCTTTTGGCGTTCTATTAGCCAACTTTCCTGGTGGAAACATGTCCGTAACACCGTCTACGGAGATTATAGAACACATGACCATACTAGAGATTGCCAAAGAGCATGGCATTATGAATATGTTGTATTATATGCTGATCAAAACTGGCTTACTTCCGCCGCTAATATTTATGGGCGTAGGAGCGATGACAGACTTTGGGCCCATGCTAAGAAATTTGAAACTGGCATTTTTTGGTGCAGCTGCGCAGATTGGAATATTTACAGTTTTGATTTCTGCAGTTGCGCTTGGATTTTCTCTTAAGGAAGCCGCAGCATTAGGGATTATAGGCGGTGCAGATGGACCAACTGCCATTTATACCGCTATCAAATTAGCTCCTGATCTATTAGGACCTATTGCGATTGCCGCGTATTCATATATGGCATTAGTGCCTGTAATTATACCCTTTGTAGTCAAATTTACAGTCACTGAAAAAGAATTGAAGATCAACATGAAAGAGCAAGATAAGCTCTATCCTAATAAGGTGAAGATTAAGGATATGAATCGTATTAAGATTATATTCCCAATTGTACTTTGTGCGATAGTGTCTATTTTGGTACCCTCATCAGTGCCTTTAGTGGGCATGTTATTATTTGGTAATCTAATTAAAGAGATTGGATCAGATACGAATAGATTGATGGTAGCGGCATCAGAAACGATCATGAATGCCGCCACAATATTCTTAGGATTAACTGTTGGTGCTACTATGACAGCATCTACATTTTTAGATAAAACTACTTTACTAATCATCCTTGGTGGCTTTATTGCATTTGCGATTTCCATCTTTGGAGGCATCATGGCAGTCAAAGTACATAATCTATTTGCCAAGAAGAAGATCAATCCATTGATTGGAGCTACTGGCCTAAGTGCAGTACCGATGGCAAGTAGAGTGGCTAATGACATTGCTTTGAAATACGATAGTAAGAATCACTTATTACAGTATGCCATGTCGAGTAATATCTCAGGGGTAATAGGATCAGCTGTAGCGGCTGGAGTTTTGATATCATTCCTATCCTAAGATAATTGATAAAAGCTAATTATCTTTGTATAGATTTATAGTAGGGACAAAGCCTCGTAATAAAGGTTCCAAGTATTAAAAACAATATATTTTCTGACCATAAATGAAAAATACAATGACTCTTAAGCAACTGATCAAACTAGAGAATAAAGCAGATACTGTATGGGTAATTAGCCCTACCCTACATTATGATACAGAAAATAAAGACTTCTCAGAGCTTGTAAGTGTCAATCTAGGCGCTAAAAAGAAGTATAGATATATTGTGCCAGCGACTAAGCAAGTAGAAAAAAATCTTAAGCTATATCAGAAAATGTATAAGCTTACCAATAAAGAAATGTTTACCAATTTCTTATTACTTCCTGATACCGACTTCAATGGCTTTTTGACGGAGACAGTAATTTACAATGCTGGAAAAGAATGTATAGCTTGTACGGCTCCTCCGCTAGAATCAACGAACGACATCATCAAGTATGGACCAAAAACTGCGAAGGCTATGGCGAAGCAGTTTAAGGCTACGTGGAAAAAATATATGAGACAAAATCCATAGAGTGAATTTGTTTTGATGATCAAAAAAGGAGTTAAACGATGTTTAACTCTTTTTTTTTGGATTAGGCGTTAATTTTCCCTTAAGACCTTTAATCGAGGTCAGAGTCCTTCGATGAAAGGCGTTGTTGCAGAGTAAAGGGTGACATCTTTTATTTGCTTCTTCATTTATCTTTTAGTGCTATCTTTCGATAAATGGTTTCACCCTCTTATCTAAAGCGACTCAATGCATAGGATCCTTTTAGACCTTTCGTCAAGAGGTTAGAAACCTTTGATGAAAGGCTTCATTTTTGAAAACAGATATCGCATGGAGTGACGTCTTGGAAAATCCAGAAAAAGTTGAAAACAATCTACTGAAAGCATATCATGAATAATAAGTAGTGAATTTCGACTATTCTTATACTTCCATTATCTTTATGATTAAGAAACTTAACAGACATTTCCAATGGAAGGATTATTTACGATAGATAGCTTATTTACTCTTTTAATGTTAGTGCTACTACAAGTGGTACTTGGCTTTGACAACCTACTTTATATATCGTTAGAGTCTAAAAAGGCTCCTCTCGAAAAGCAAAGCTATGTACGCAAACTTGGTGTAGGCTTAGCGATCGTCTTAAGGATTGTCTTGTTGTTTGTTTTAATGTCTGTTATTCAATATTTCCAGGATCCATTTTTAAGTATACATGATAATAATTATTTAGAATGTGCTTTCAACGTACATAGTGTGATTGTTTTACTCGGAGGTGTATTCATTATGTACACTGCTGTGAAGGAGATTTGGCATATGATGAATATGAAAGAGCACAAAGAGAACGAAGAATCTAGATCTACAACAGGGAAAGTGATACTTTGGATAGTGATAATGAATCTCGTTTTCTCTTTTGATTCTATATTAAGTGCTATGGCATTAACTAGTGGAATGGAATTTACGGCTCAGATGATTTTGATGTCAGTAGCGATTATCTCTGGTGGTGTCTTGATGATTGTCATGGCAGATAAGGTATCCGACTTCTTAGCCAAAAATCGAATGTATGAGGTATTGGGATTATTTATCCTATTGATAGTAGGCATTATGCTACTTTCAGAAGGCGGACATCTAGCCCACTTAAAGATATTTGGTAGTGAGATTACGGCTATGAGTAAAGCTACCTTCTACTTTGTTATTATTACTTTAGTATTAATAGATATCGTACAAGGGAAATATCAAAAAAATCTGCTAAAGACAAAGAAGGAAAACACTAAGTTATAGACCAAGCTCCTAGATATTTTCAGAAATTTCTAGACCTCATACCGAACAGTAAAGATTAGAATTCACTATCAGAGGTATGACAATTCCTCACAAATCTAAGTTATTTCGCATTGGTATATTAAGCTTAATAGCTTTAACGACTAGTGTGGTACTCATTCAGCATCTAATAGCTCATAAAATTAGTAAGTCGTTAAAAGAAAATCTTGCATCTACCATCGCCTTTGATGATATCAATCTTAATTTTCAAATTTGGTCTAACAGCTTAACCTCGCATTCAGGCAGTATAAATATTATGGGAGATTCATCCCAGCAATTCGGCAAGTTAAATTACGATGAAATACGCGCTAGTGGTTTGCAATATTGGAATTTAATCTTTAATAATAATATCCAATTCGATGAGTTACATATAATCAATCCCATAGCAAAATATCATCTAAGCCCAGAAAAAGTACAATCTTCTACTGATAGACTAACGTTGGAATCGAGCTCAGATTCTAAACTTATTCAAATAAATAAGGTATCCATTAATAATGCAAATATTAGGCTGTACGATAATAAAAAGGATTCAATTTACTTCAGCAGTAATAATCTTAGTTTAGAACTAACCGATGTTACTTGCATCATCTCTAAGAATTTCAATATCAGCAAGGATTTACAATATAACCTGAAATCAATGTCATCTGATTCGACTCATATTAAGGCAGGAAACTATGAATACTTAAGGCAGAATCCATAAGCTATGACAGCAATACATTGCAATTTACTAATTTCCAATATTTCACTAAATATCAGAAAAAACGCTACGCACAAATCAGAAAAGATAAGCGCAATCATTACATTCTAGATATAGATACAGTATCATTTACAAGTATATACTTAGACTCCATACTAACCAATAAAAACTTATCGTCAAGTCAATTGAATATAATAAATGCTAATTTTGAAATAAATAATAATAAGACCTTACCTAATGGACAACAAACTTACTCCGCATTATATGGAGAATACCTTAAAAGCATACCCTGGAAACTAAATATAGACACAACCACCATTAGTAAAACATATATAAGCTACACAGAGATTTCGCGTAAGGATAGTGCCGTGGCTGAATTGGAATTTAATGATATTAATGCTCTAATTACCAATCTATCCAATACCGATACATTACCTATCGATATAGATGTGAATTGTAGCTTTATGCGAGATAGCCAAACTAACGTCTTTTGGAAAATATGGCCACATTCAGACTTAGATGACTTCTCCTTTGAAGCTACTGTACATGATCTAGAAGCTCATAAGTTAAATGCTTTTGCTACGAATAATGGATCATTATCATTAAGTGGAGATCTGAGCAAAACTCGATTATCTGTATCTGGAAATAAGGATTCAGCTCTTTGTGCAATGGAGATGTCGTATAAAAATCTTGATTTCAAAGTTATTGACCAAAGAGGGAAGATCAAGAAAATTAAGACATGGATAATAAATTTATTCATGTCTGATGAAAAGAGAAATAGTGTAGTTACTAGCAAATGTCAAACCATCAATGAGAGAGAAGAATTCAGTTCGTGGTGGTCTTTCTTATGGCTCAATATAAGGGCAAGCATGATAGAATGTCTAACTTGATGTTATAATTTACGTATCAGGTAATGAGCGAACAAATCCAATGGACTTAGAGTATAACCAACAAGTAATTGAAATCCAATAATACTTCATAGTTAAATTCAATGATAAAGCACAAGAGAAAAAAAATATTTATTATTTTGCTTATTCTGTTATTGATCTTGGTGATATTTAGGCTCATGCTTCCGAATATCGTAACCAATTATGTCAATACAACTTTAGACCAAATCCCTGATTATACCGGCTCTATTAGCGGAGTTAATATTTGTTTACTCAAGGGAGAGTATCGAATAAATGATATCAGTATCTACAAAAAAGGTAATGAAGATAGTAGACCTTATTTTACTGCACCTGCTATTGATCTAGCTGTTCAATGGTCAGCTCTCAAGGAAGGCCGAATAGTTGGCAAAATCGATGTAATGAGTCCTGAAATCAATGTAATAATGATAGAAGGAGAAGCCGAAAACGCAGATTCTCAAACTGGTGAAGATGTGGATTGGACCGAACCTATCAAAAATCTGATGCCCTTGGAGATTAATGAATTCATTATCATAGATGGTAAGTTATCATATCTCGATCCAGTCCAATCTCCACCTATTGATATTTTTGCTAACGAGATAGAAATCGTTGCTACAAACTTCTCTAACACCTACGATTCTGAGCATCCGCTTCCTTCCAAAATAGTATTAACTGGCACCTCTATCGGTGGTGGAAAAATGTACATGACCACAAGAATTAATCCTTTGAAATTAGTACCTGATCTTGACTACGAATTTAAATTTGAAAATATCGATTTATCTTCTCTCAATGCATTTAGTGATGCATATGCCGCCTTAGATTTTGAAGGTGGCACCATAGATTTGTACAGCGAGATGGTCATTAATGACGGGAATATTAAAGGTTACTTCAAGCCCGTGCTCAATCATATTGACCTAATCAACTTTAAAGAAGATATCAAGAATCCACTGAAACTTGTATGGGAAGGATTCGCAGCTACTATATTAGAGTTATTTGAAAATCAAGGTAAGGACCAATTTGCTACAAAAATACCTTTAGAAGGAAATTTAAATGCACCAGAAACGAAAGTATGGCCTACATTAATCAATGTGCTTCGCAACGCATTTGTAGAGGCATTCACTAAAACGACTGATGGCACTATTGATTTTGGCGAAGAAAATCTCAAAGTTTTCGAAAAGACAAAAGAATAAATTCTCAATTAATAATCCCTCTAATCCTGTTAAAGCTTCTCTTCCAATAATACAGGAGGTACTTGACTTTGTTAAGCTACATAACATATCATTAGATATAAAACACTGCCATCGAAAGTAAAGCTAAGTTCGGTAATGTGGATTAGGCTTAGCTATCATATTGAGGATAATCTTGTTATTGTTCTAATGTAGGTTATTGAATATTTCCAAGATCAATTTTTAACGATACACCAAAAAAATTATTGGAAATATCAAAAAAATCTACTGAGAGCAAAGAAACATATGGATACTACCGAGGCCTGAAAAATCTTGATTCAAGAAAATTGGGATTTACAGTTAGCCTATTAATTTGCTCTATGGCTAATATAATGGGGAGTTTACTCAATACAAATGGCCAGAGGCCTAGCAAACCAACTTACCCCCATAACCAAAGCTATGAGGGCAGCACCTAATTATCTAGTCCGAAATCGGATATACTACACCAACGTTTGATGTAATACCTCTTCACTACAAATTTTGACATTCGTTATCCAGGAGATTTCTCTACACTAGAGCTGCACACTTAGGTATCGCTGCATTTTTCATTATTATGATGTAAACATAATTCAGGATTTTGGTGCTCACAACGCCACTTTTTACTATCTTCCCATAGTTTATACAATTCAATTCGAATAAATACCTTGTACAATTGAACTTTTTTGACAATTCTTCCCATACTTTACATTAATGATGACTGAAAAAATTATAAAAACGACCCATTATAAACTTATACTCATATTGGATCAGTTAGAGCCCAAAGAATGGAGGGCTTTAAAAAAGTTTGTACTGATGTACACCAGAGAATTATCCGACAACTTTAATCTCTTCACTCTACTCCGAAAAAACATAGATCGACTCAATACCAATGCTGATGTCAAAAATCTTCATGCAGAGCATTTCCCTCAGATGACTTCCAAGACATTCTTCAATATGTTTTCAAGACTCACGCTCTGGGTAGAAGACTGGATGGTATATGAAGATATGCGGAAATCTGATCAGCGAGACATCAGATTAATCCGATTGTACAATAGTAGAGGATTATATAAGGAGTCCAACGCCATTGCGAACAAGGCCATTAAAACCGCAAAAAATAAACCTGGACTAAGTTTGATGGCTACAGAGAATTTAGCCAAGATATATTACTATCAGTATTTTAGTAATAATCCTATAAAGTATCAAGATAAAGAACTACTAAAAAAAATGATTGCTTTTGAATTAAAGAGATGCAAAAACATCTTAATGATATTTCAAAACCAATCTCTATTTTTTAAACGAACAACACCAAATGAAAAAGAACAACATAACAACATTTTAAACAGCACCATCAAATTATTACCCTCAAGTGACTTAACCGAATTACTCAGCATTACCAAATCACTAATTACAAATGATGACTTTGACAGTCTGATAAAAATTAAACAAAGTCTAAAAAACAATGAAATACTTCTAAAATCAGACCTTCATACTCTAACAACCATGTACGCCTTTAGTACTACACCAAGACTTTGGGCTCGAAATAAATTCAAAGATCCTCAAATCGTAATTGACACGTTAAACTATGCAATTGAAAGCGGAGTTATCTTATCAGATGAAAAAATTGAAACAGTATTATGGCATAATATGATAACTATCATTTCTATTACTAAAGAATATAAAAAAGCCAAGGAGTTCATTGAGAGGTGGCACACAAAAGTCAATACGAAAAATAGTTTAGCACTTAAATCACTATCTATGGCCCAATTATGTTTTCATCAAGAAAAATTCCATGAGATTAGAGATCACATTTACCAGATGAAATCAATTGAACCAGAACACAAAGAAAGGGCAAACTCACTAATCGTCATTGCCCTCTATCATGACAGAAAAAAAAATTACAAATTATTTACTGATTATGCACATAATTTACTTCGCCAATTAAAACGCTCTAAGAGTAAAATTTCAAAATCAACTTTCGAAGGATACTCAAATTTAACTAAGACATTAATCGCACTTGCTAAATCATCTTTCTCCGAAAGTGAAATTATCATTGAACACTCTCAGCATTTAATCTATCGAACTTGGTTAAGAAAAGAGATAAAAAAAGGCAAGCACTAAATCAAAGTACTTGCCATGTGAGCAGCTTAACTAGAAGCCTCCGTCCTCACCTCCGATCCACTCAAGGATTATTAGTATGATGTTCATAGTTCTAAATTTTAGAGTTAAAAAAAAGGGTTAACTCAATCGTAGAACCATGTCCGTGGCCACGAGACATGATAGTCTCAGGGATACCGTAATACATCTTCATGCATTTGATATCTTATTTGATTCTGAAACAAACTAATGCTTCAATCAGGCGCGCGCATTGCCTAAGGAAGTAGATACACTACTTCACGATCAATAATAATTTCAGTAAATTCATGTGCCTTATTAGACAACCGTAATTACTTAGATTTTTTAGTTCAGTGACTCATTTTACACCTCCGGATGTGTGCAATAAATCTCTCTGATCTAATCATCGATTCATGACTCAATGGTCATATGTATCATTCTGTTCTTATCTTATTTACTACACTAGACTTTGTGACGTGTCAATCAATTTGTTGGACTTTATGATTTAAATTGTCAATGCTATCGCAGACCATTTAATTTTCATTAAAAGTTTTTTTCATTCAATAAATCACATTCGTTCTAGTGATGCTTTCATTTAAGAATAGCTTGAATACACTAAAAAATTGTTAGGGAATTATTTGGAAAGTGGACATTCTAATCCTGTTCCAAATAAAGCTTCTATAATCATCTCTTTTTCTATCTACATAGATTAAAGTGAATGCATTTTACATTCTTGACAATTACAAAAACAAAGGAAGGTTAGAATACCTTGACATTACCATTCCAAGAATTGCAACATCGCTTTACACTCGTAATACACCTAAATAATATTCGCATAAAATAAATTTATAAGGTTAATAAATACTTCAATACCTTTGATACAATGACAATTTACCGATGAGGTAGACCGATCATTATACGCAGACAAGAAGCTAAATAAAAACTAAAATCAAAAGATTGAAATCAATAAGATCCCTATCAATCAATCACTATACAAATATACGGCAACATGCTACCGTTAATCGTCTAAAATACGTTTACATACGTTTGTATACGTATATATACGCTTATAAACTTCTATAGTAATGTAGATAAGTGCGCATTCATTTATTCCAATTATCGATAAAAGCATTCAAATCACACTCTTAACTAACTTCGCAGGTACTATTACCCGCCATCGAAATAAATAACGACCTTAACTACAAATAAGTTTTACAAATAAAAAATAATTTTAAAATCTCTGTTCAGATTTAGACACTCATATCTGACAGATACAAGTGAATCATTTGGTCAAAACCGGTAAAAAGTCCCTCCAAATTACTGAATCGAGATATAGTTGTTCTCCATTCATATATTTTCATTTTTCTTCAAAACCTGACTAATACATCAAGCCCTCATTAACAAACAAGTCTCTTAAAGACCTTACTCATTACAACAAATAAACTTAAGATAATCTGCTGTAGTTAAGAAGGTAACCACAGCTCTAAGAGTGTGGCAATATTAAAACAACGATCCAATTGGATTAGCTACATCGCAAAAACTACTCGGCATTAGATGTTGAAATAGTACTGATCGATATGTATGTTTCATATTCTCCATAAGACATCACAAATGTATGTAATAAAAAATGAGAGATGGAAATCAATTACCAAATAAAATACTGTTTAGAATAAGTCTAATTCTAATTATTCGGTATACTGAAATTCTTTACTGAATTAATCGGAATAATATTTCAAATTAGACAAAAAAAGAGCTTGAAATTGATTTTCAAGCTCTTTTATCCAATTTAGAAGGTGATCTATTTTTTCTTCTTGATCACATTTCCGTCTTTATCGACGAATTTTCCTCCTCTTGATTCTCCTAATACGATTACCTCTTTAGTTTTTTGGTAATCTTTGACCATTTGTTCCATTTCGGCCATTGTCTCTCTTCTTATCTTCATCCCTGTCTTAGAACCTTTATTCCTGACCTCTACATAAAATCCGTCCTTCAGTTCTTTTTGTCTAGTAGGTGGTCTACCCATAATATATATACTTTTGTTTAATGAAAATGGCATCTATATTTATAGATCCAATATATACTACTGAAATTTGATCAAAATAATTTCAGAAGCGGCCGAAAATATAAAAAAATACCCTAACTACCAATTAATCATACAGTTATAACTTTTCATAGACCATATGCTAAAACTTCCTGAAGGTCCACTAGTGTCAATCGTTATGCCTTGCAGAAATGCAAGTCTATACCTTAATGAATGCTTGTGTAGTATACTCCAACAGAGCTATGAGCATTGGGAGTTAGTAATAGTAAACGATAATAGCAGCGACGATTCGATAAGTATACTGCGTCAATGGTCCGATAAGCACCCAAACATCACAGTACTAGAAAATGAAGGTCAGGGGATAATAGCTTCGTTGAAGCTTGCCTATGCTAACACAAAAGGCGATCTCATCACGCGAATGGACGCTGATGACATAATGACGCCTAATAAGCTATTTATTATGAGCAAACAATTGGTAAAAGCAGGCCCTGGAAATATTGCCGTAGGTAAAGTAGAGTACTTTAGAGATGACCAACCTTTGGGTGATGGTTATATCAGATACGCAGATTGGCTCAATTCATTAAGCACAAAAGGATCTAACTATCGAGAAATCTATAAAGAATGTGTTATCCCTAGCCCTTGTTGGATGATGTTTCGCAAGGACTTAGATGATATTAGTGCTTTTGACAATGATATATATCCAGAAGATTACGACTTAGTTTTTAGAATGTACAAGCAGGGGTTCAATGTAATTCCCTCTACAAATGAAATACTTCACCTTTGGAGAGATCATGGTAGTCGTGCATCGAGAAATGATGATAATTACAAGGACAATCGATTTCTAGAGTTGAAAGTCAAGTACTTCTTACAAATCGACTACCAAAGCAATCAAAACCTAGTTATATGGGGCGCTGGAACAAAAGCGAAATACATCGCCAGACAACTTAAATCCTCTAACATTGACTTTCAATGGATTACGAACAATCAAAAGAAGATAGGGCACGACATATATGGAACAGTATTGTATTCACCAACTATATTAAATGCTATAAATGGAGCGCAGCTTATACTTGCCGTAGCAAAACCGTCAGAGCAGCAAGAGATAAAAATTTATATTGAAAGGCTCGAAAATGAAGGCGCTTATCAGTCATTTTG